>DATEQL010000949.1:0-3818 GCA_035272665.1 Allostellaceae bacterium | reverse complement strand
TCAGTTCGCGCACCGCCTCCCGGTGCTCGCGCTCCCATTGCGGCACCTTCTGCATGACCGTTTCCAGCTCGCCCTGCACCTCTTCCAGGTCGCGCTGGATCCGCTCGCGCTCCGCCTCGGGCAGCGCCTCGAACATCTCGGGCGTCAGCACCTTGCCGTCGCGCCGCGGCGCCAACGCCAGCCCCATCGGTGTGCGCAGCATGCTGATGCCTTTTTGCTCGCCGCGCCGCTGCAGCTCGCCAAAGGCCTGTTCGTTCTGCTCCTTGAACTGCTGGTCGATGACGTCGCGCCGCGCCCGGTAGTCGTCGCGTTCGAAGGCCGCCGGCAAGGCGGCCCGCAACTCCTCGACGAGCCGTTTCATCGCCTCGCGTAACCCATTGCCGCGGCCCGGCGGCAGTTGCAGGCGGCGGGGTTTTTGCGGGTCGGCGAAGTTGTTGACGTAGCACCAGTCGGGCGGCGTCGGCACGCTCTCGGCCCGGCGGTTCAACAGGTCGCGGATGACGGTGTGCTTGCCGGTGCCGCCGGCGCCGAGAGCATAGACGTTGTACCCCTTACGCCGCATCGCGACGGCGAACTCTACCGCTTCGACCGCACGATCCTGGCCGATCGGCCCCGGCGGATCCTCGAGCTCGCCGACCAGCTCGAACGGCAACTCGGCCGGATCGCACGCCCGATAGAGCAGGGCCGGCGGCAGCGGGCGACCGGGCTCGGTGGCCGGCAGGCCGGCCCCGCCCGCGCCCAGCTCGCGATAGGTGATCGAATGTCCCGTGGCGGCCAAATTCGTGTCCCCTGATCTTGCGCGATTATGGCGGTTCCGGAGTTCGCCCGCATCGTCGTTGCTCGGGTTGCGCGGGCATTGATGCAGATCAACGGGCTGAACCTGTAGCGCTGAGAATTCTTGCCGCGCAGCCGGGGTCGATGCCTTGATCCGGGAGGAACTGCACCCGAAATACAACGAAAATCGCCTTCCCGCCGGCGAAAAGCATCTCGCGGTCTGCATAAGGGACCGTTATTTCAATCACTTATACGTCAGGTTCGGGCACCCCGGATCAACGAATTTTCGGCCTGCCAAAGCCGCCACAACAACGGAATAACAACGAATGCCGGCATTGCCGACACGCGATTTCCCGACCGGGCTCCAGGCACTCGGTGAGCTCGCGCTCGACTTGCGCTGGACCTGGAGCCACGAGGCGGACGCGCTATGGGAACGGGTCGATGCGGAGGCTTGGAGCCGCACCCGAAACCCTTGGGTCATCCTTCAGGACATCTCGGCCGAACGGCTGCGGGCGCTCGCCGCCGACAGCTCGTTCGTCGCCGAACTCGAGCGGCTCGCGGGCACTCGGCGAGCCTATCTCGACACGCCGGGCTGGTTCTCCTCCGCGTATGGCGCCGCTGCCCTCTCCGGTGTGGCTTATTTCAGCATGGAGTTCGGCCTCGGCGAGGGGTTGCCGCTCTATGCCGGAGGGCTCGGCATCCTCGCCGGTGACTTCCTCAAAACGGCGAGCGATCTCGGGATACCCGTAATCGGCGTGGGTCTCCTTTATCAGGAGGGCTATTTCCGCCAGATCATCGACGCCGCCGGGGTGCAGCACGAGGCTTATCCATTTAACGACCCGGGTTCGCTCCCGATCGAGCTGGCGCAGGGCCAGGACGGAGCCTGGCTCCGCGTCGCTCTCGACCTGCCCGGGCGGACCGTCTCGTTACGCGTGTGGCAGGCTCTGGTCGGGCGCATCAAACTGTACCTGCTCGACGCCAACGACCCGCTCAACAGCCCAGCCGACCGCGGCATCACAGGCAAACTTTACGATGCCGGGAGCGAAATCCGCATCTCGCAGGAGGTCGTTCTCGGGGTCGCAGGCTGGCGGGCGGTCGAGGCGCTCGCCCCCGAGGTCGAGATCTGCCATCTGAACGAGGGCCATGCCGCCTTCGCCGTTCTCGAGCGGGCGCGAGCTTATATGCGGCGCTCGGGCCTCTCGTTCCGGGAGGCATTGTGGGCGACACGCGCGGGAAATCTCTTCACCACCCACACCCCGGTAGAGGCCGGGTTCGACCGGTTTCCGGCCGACGCGCTCGCCAAATATGCACGCTACGTCGAGGGTTTTCTCGCCGAGGCCGGCATCGGGCTGGACGAATTCCTGGCACTGGGCCGTGCCCGTTCCGACGATGAAAACGAGCCGTTCAATATGGCCTATCTTGCGATGCGCGGATCGATGCTGACCTTTGGCGTCAGCCGGCTGCACGGCCAAGTCAGCCGGCGCATCTTTCAGCCGCTGTTTCCGCGCTGGCCGGAGGTCGAGGTGCCGATCGGCCATGTCACCAATGGCGTCCATGTCCCGAGCTGGGATTCACCGGGCGCTGACGATCTGTGGACAGCGGCCTGCGGCAAGGAGCGCTGGCGCGGCGTGCCGGATGCGCTTCCCGATCTGGTCGCGAGCCTTTCGGACGAGGAACTGTGGGTCATGGCCGGCGAAGAGCGGCAGACTCTGATCCAACAAGTACGCACTCGGCTGGCCCGGCAGCTCGGCAGCCGCGGCTACCCGCCCGAGATCGTCGCGCAGTCGGCAAACGTGCTCGATCCGAACGCGCTGACGGTCGGTTTTGCTCGACGCTTCACTGGCTACAAGCGGCCGAACCTGCTGCTTGCGGATCGGGCGCGCCTCGCCCGCCTGCTCAACGATCCGGCCCGGCCGGTCCAGCTGGTCCTCGCCGGAAAGGCGCATCCGGCGGACGATGAGGGCAAAGAAATGATCCGCGAGTGGATCGGCCTCGCGCAGGGGCCCGAGTTCCGCCAGCGCATCGTCTTCCTCGAAGACTACGATATCGCCCTGGCCCAAGAGCTGGTGCAGGGCGTCGATGTCTGGATCAACACCCCGCGCCGGCCATGGGAGGCGTGCGGCACCAGCGGGATGAAGGTGCTGGTCAATGGCGGCCTCAACCTCTCGGAGCGCGACGGCTGGTGGGCAGAAGCCTACGCGCCGGAGTTCGGCTGGGCGATCGGTGACGGCCGCGCGCGCACCGAGGGTGAGGGAGATGCCGAGGATGCCGAGGCGCTCTACGCCATTCTCGAGCAAGAGGTGGTGCCGGAATTCTATGCGCGCGACGCGGCCGGAATGCCGCGGCGCTGGCTCGAACGCGTGCGCCGAAGCATGGCGTCACTGACCCCGACCTACAGCAGCAGCCGAATGGCGCGCGATTATGTGGGGCAATACTACCTCGCCGGGGCAGCCGAGCTGCGCCGCCGCACTGCCGACCGGGGTGAGCCGGCGCGGGCGATGCATGCTTGGGAATCTCGGTTGCGTCGGCACTGGTCGGGGCTTCACATCGGGGAAACGAGCCTCTCGCGTGACGGCAAGTCCTGGTCTCTATCGGTGCCGGTCTATCTCGGCGAGATCGCGCCGGCCGATGTTGCGGTTCAGCTCTATGCCGATCCGCGTAACGGCGAACCACCATTCCTCGGCGAACTTCTCCGCCGCGAAGCAATCATCGGCGCAACGAACGGTCATATTTTTGCCGGAACGGCGCCGGCGACCCGATCGGCGGAGGTGTACACCGTTCGGATCGTCCCCCATTTTCCCGGCGTGCGGGTGCCGGTCGAGCTTTCATTGATCCTGTGGCAGAAATGAACTGCGCCACCGATCCTTTCGCGACGGTGCTTAATTGATCTGGGTCAACGCCCGCTACTATCTTTCGAGACACAAGCTCGAGCGAACGCCGATCACGAGGAGCCGGTGATGACCAGCTTTACGTTTTCCCTGGAGCAGCTGAGAGCGGCCCCGCCCGAGGTGCGCCGCTGGGTCGAGCACGAGATCGGCGCGGCG
>DATEQL010000948.1:0-4030 GCA_035272665.1 Allostellaceae bacterium | reverse complement strand
GGGCGCGCCTCGCCCGGTCGGAGCTAAAGGGCAAACCGCTCGACAGCCTCGACTGGATCACCCCCGAGGGCATCCTGGTCAAGCCGCTCTATACCGCCGAAGACCTCGCCGCCATCGAATGCTCGGGATTGCCGGGGTTCCTGCCCTATCTGCGCGGACCGCGGGCGACGATGTACGCCAACCGGCCGTGGACGATTCGGCAATATTCCGGGTTTTCGACAGCCGAGGAGTCGAACCGGTTCTATCGCGACAATCTGGCGGCCGGGCAGATGGGGCTGTCGATCGCCTTCGATCTCGCTACCCATCGCGGCTACGACAGCGACCATCCGCGGGTCGTCGGCGATGTCGGTAAAGCGGGGGTAGCGATCGACTCGGTCGAGGACATGAAGGTCCTGTTCGACGGCATTCCGCTCGACCGGATGAGCGTGTCGATGACGATGAACGGCGCGGTGTTACCGGTGCTCGCCGGCTACATCGTCGCTGCCGAAGAGCAGGGCGTCGCGCAGGAGAAGCTCACGGGCACGATCCAGAACGACATCCTCAAGGAGTTCATGGTCCGCAACACGTATATCTACCCGCCCGGGCCGTCGATGCGCATCGTCGCCGACATCATCGAATACACCGCTCGGCACATGCCTCGCTTCAACTCGATTTCGATCTCCGGCTATCACATGGAGGAGGCGGGCGCGACTTCAGTGCAGGAGCTCGCCTTTACCTTGGCCGACGGCCTCGAATACGTGCGCGCCGCATTGTCGCGAAAGCTGGCGATCGATGATTTCGCGCCGCGGCTATCGTTCTTCTTCGGGATCGGCATGAACTTCTTCATGGAGATCGCGAAACTGCGTGCGGCACGGGTACTGTGGGCGCGGCTGATGCAGCAGTTTGCCCCGCAGAACCCGGCGAGCCTTGCCCTGCGCACCCATTGCCAGACCTCGGGCGTCAGCCTCACCGAGCAGGACCCGCACAACAACATCATTCGCACGACATTGGAGGCACTCGCCGCTGTGCTCGGCGGGACGCAGTCATTGCATACCAACTCGTTCGACGAGGCGTTGGCCTTACCGACCCCGGCGTCGATGCGCATCGCCCGAAACACTCAGCTGATCCTCGCCGAGGAAACCGGCATCCCGCATGTTGTCGATCCGCTTGGTGGCAGCTATTACGTCGAGAGCCTGACCCATTCGATCGCTGCGGCCGCGACGGCGCTGATCGACGAGGTCGAGGCGATCGGCGGCATGACCAAGGCGGTCGAGGCCGGGATGCCGAAATTGCGCATCGAGGAGTCGGCGGCGCGGCGTCAGGCGCGCATCGACCGCGGCGAGGAGACGATCGTCGGGGTCAACAAATACCGTTCTGCCGAGGCGACTTCGATCGAGCTGCTCGATGTTGATAATGCTGCCGTGCGCGACCAGCAGGTCGAGCGTCTCGAGCGGGTCCGCCGCTTGCGCGATCCGGGACGGGTCAAGGCCGCGCTCGCTGCATTGACCCAAGCCGCGCAAAGCGACAAGGGCAACCTGATGGAATTGGCAATTGAGGCAACCCGAGCGCGGGCGACGGTGGGCGAGATCTCCGATGCACTCGAGGTGGTGTTCACCCGCCACCGCGCCCAGATCCGCGCCGTGTCGGGCGTCTATGGCAGCCAATACGAGGGCGACGAAGGGTTTGGCCAGGTGCAGCGCGAGATCGCGGGTTTTGCCCGCGACGAGGGTCGGCGGCCGCGCATGCTGGTCGCTAAGCTCGGCCAAGACGGCCACGACCGCGGCGCAAAGATCATCGCTACCGCGTTTGCCGATATCGGTTTCGATGTCGATATCGGCCCTTTGTTCCAGACCCCGGAGGAGGCGGCGCGTCAGGCGGTGGAGAACGACGTCCACATCGTCGGCGTGTCGAGCCAGGCGGCCGGCCATAAGACCCTCGTCCCGGCATTGATTGAAGCGCTGAAGCGCGAAGGGGCCGGCGACATCCTCGTCGTGGTCGGCGGCGTCATCCCGCCCAAGGATTACGATTTCCTGAAAAGAGCCGGGGTTAGCGCGATCTACGGCCCCGGCACCAACATCCCGCAAGCCGCCGCCGAAATCCTTTCTCTGATCCAAAAGCATCGGCTCGCGGCGTGAGCAACTGCCCAAAGTACTCACTGATCCTGAGCGCGCAACGACTTCGTCCTGGCTGGTCTTAAACCACTCAGCACCGCCGCCGGAAATTTTGCACTCCCGAGCCTCCAAGGTAGAACGGGCTTGTCGGGCGTGCTCGTTCCGATCTGTGCCGCGATCCGCTGCACCCGTATCCAACTCCTGCGAGCCGACTTTCAGCCGATCGGGTGAACACGCATAACCATAGGCATACACGACCCCTTCGCCTTCGCCGATGCGTTTGACATTGGAGACGTCGATGGCAGCCTCTACGCTCCGAAGCGCTTGCTCTTCAAAAATGTCAGGCTCGGCGGCGATATCCGGGTCGTTCAGGTACTGGGCGACTTCTGCGGCCGGGTAGTTCTTATCCCGTGTGATTTGATCCACCGTAGCGCCATAGCTGGGCGCCGCGACGATGTACTTCGCCATTCGCTTGGCAAACTTAGGACCTGTCCGGAAATTATCGAATCAACTTTTGAGAGAGTAAAATGTGGGTTTACAACCGCGTGCTCATACCATATGTTGTGGTGGTGATCGATGTTGAACCGATCCGGGAGCGGTTTTCCACGGTAGCGCCGTTTCTCGACGAACGGGGCCGTCGTCTGGTCGCGGCGGCGGAGGCGTTTGCTGCGGGTTATGGTGGCATTACCGCGGTGGCGATGGCAACCGGCATGGCGCCGAGCACGATCGGGCGGGGTCTGAAGGAATTGGCGCAGGACGAACCATCGGAGCGAGTTCGGCGGCTGGGGGCGGGACGCAAGCCGGCGGTTGTCAAGGACCCGACATTGGTCGCGGATCTCGAGGCGCTGGTCGAACCGACGACGCGGGGGGATCCGGAATCGCCGTTGCGGTGGACCTGCAAAAGCGTGCGACGATTGGCCGAAGCGCTGCATCAGCAGGGCCACCAAGTGAGCCGCACCCTGGTGGCCGAATTGCTCAATGCGACGGGTTACAGCCTGCAGGGAAACCGCAAGACCAAGGAGGGTGACAGCCACCCCGACCGGGATGCGCAATTCGCCCATATCAACACCCAAGTGGCCGCTGCTTTGGCCGAACAGCAGCCAGTGATCTCGGTCGACACCAAGAAGAAGGAACTGGTCGGCGATTTCCGCAACAATGGCCGCGAGTATCGGCCGCAAGGGTGTCCGGAAGAGGCCGGGTGCACGACTTCCTAATCAAGGAACTCGGCCGAGCGGTGCCCTATGGCGTCTATGATCTGGCCGCGAATGCCGGGTGGGTGAGTGTCGGCGTCGAGCATGACACGGCCGCCTTCGCGGTGAATAGTATCCGCCAGTGGTGGCTCAACCTCGGGCGGGCGCGTTACCCCAACGCGACCCGATTGCTGATCACCGCCGATGGCGGCGGCAGCAACGGCTCGCGGGTCCGGCTGTGGAAACGCGAACTGCAGAAGCTGGCCAACGAACTCGGCCTCGACATCGTGGTCAGCCATCTGCCGCCCGGCACCAGAAAATGGAACAAAATCGAGCACCGCCTTTTCTCCTTCATCAGCCAGAACTGGCGTGCCCAGCCCCTGGTCAGCTATCGGGTAATTGTCGAGCTGATCTCAGCCACTACCACCAAAATCGGCCTCACCGTGCGCTGTGAACTCGACACCGGCCTATACCCCAGCGGCATTGTCGTGTCCGACGCCGAGATCGCCGCCCTCAACATCAAACGTGCCGAGTTCCACGGCGAGTGGAACTACACCATCTCACCGAATACCTATCCGCCAAATGGCGCGTTTATTTCCTGACAAGCACTTAGTCTTACTGCGTCAATAATCGGGGATTCTTGCCGTCTTGCGGATCGGCGCGTTGCAGCAAGGGCATCTCGGGAGGGTCCTGGCGAGAGCGACGATGAGGTGGCGTCGCATCGTCGCGATCGAGTTTGGGATGTGCCGT
>DATEQL010000947.1:0-23782 GCA_035272665.1 Allostellaceae bacterium | reverse complement strand
AGCGAGCCGCCGCGCACGAAAGTCTCCATCGTCACCTCGGCCGGCACCACGCTGACCGCGTCGCCGCCCTTGGTGATGATCGGGTGGATGCGGATCGTATCCTTCTCCCAAAAGGTCTCGCGATGCGCGGCGATCGCGTTCATCGCGATGACAGCCGCATTCAGCGCATTGATCCCGAGCTGGGGCAGGCTGCCGGCATGCGCCGCCTTGCCGAGAAAGCGGATCTGCTTGACCAGCGCACCGTTCGAAGATTCCGCGAGGATGGACCGCGTCTTCGAGCCGTCGCGCGAGCCGGTATGAATCATCATCGCCATGTCGACATCGTCGAAATGGCCTTTGGCGACGAGCTCGGGCTTGCCGAGCATGAATCATCTGAATGCGTCTGAGCACCAGACCGTCATGCGGTGGGAGAGCCAAAAAGGTGGGTCTGAGCATCTTCGGCGCAAATCATACGCCTGGATCTTGTCATCCGGATGACCTCTTGAGACCGCGGCAGGGCGGAGCCTCTTGAGCCGCCCATCACGCATTCGAGCGGCACGCACCTGATCAAAACGTAGACAAACAGTAAAATTCTTATAATATAAAGATAAAATTTTAAATATCGCGCACTGACCCCGTTTGGTGATTAACGTTTACCTTATTTTTGATTGACATTTTCCTGACGAGCGTTAAAAATCTATCAACGTCTTAGCAACTGTTAACGCTCAGTTAACTGTTACCGCCTGCCGAAGAGCTGTGATGTTGCAGTACAGTTCTAAAAATCAAAAATTCTGTTCTTGGTTGCTCGCGGCGAGGCGGTATCCGACGGCTGACGGCCGGCCTGATCATCGCCGAATGACACGCCTTCCCCAGGGAGTATCCGATGCCTCTGACCTACCCGAACATCGTTCCCGAGAATAACCTCCGCCTCCCAGACGCGCTGACGATCAAACATGGTCCGGCTCGTCTGCTCGCGACCTTTGTCCTCGAGGGAGACAAAGCGGCACGCGAAATCGGGGTGCGGCTACGGCTCCGCCACGATTTTGGTGATCTTGTTTATGTCAACAAACATCAGAATGTGAGGCCCAGCTGGTATAGGTTGGTAGATATCTTCAACCCTGAGTATTCCGACCTATCACCCGAAAACTCGTACTGGATCTCCGGCGAGGATGAACGTGGGGAAATTGTGCTGACGCAGGCGGGCCGCATTTTCTATTGGCCGGAGACGACACTGGAAGACGAGGCCCGCCTGATGTTCTACGGCGGGCAGGAGATAGGTCAGCGATGCGTGATCACGGCGCAGGCTGCAACGTCGATTACCGGTGTTGTGTTCTGTGCCGGTTCGCATTGGATTCGCCCAGATTTCCGCGGTGTTCGCTTTTCTCAGCTTCTCGGCCGGCTAGGAAGGGCGTACGCCGTTTCTCGTTGGCCGGTCGAGTGGGCGATCGCCCTCATCACCCCCGTGCTCGTCGAAAAAGGAGTCGCTACGGGATACGGCTACAAGCATCTGAGCCGCAGCATCTTTTTCCCCGGATCGCCACTCGGCGATCTCGAACTCGTTCTCAGTTACCTCACCGCGCCCGAGGCCTACGAAGATCTGGCCAATTTCCTGACTACGAAGCTTTCCGTCTCGGAAGGAGCCGGCGCTGCAACGACCGGACTCGAAAGACCCCTCGACCAGAGCGTCACCAGAATCTCATCCGAGGGTGTCTTCCACGGTAGCAACAATCTTTCGTAGCGGGTCACGTAGGTGTCTGGCCGCCGGTGGATCGCTGCCGTCACATAATCATATCTCGGCTCGCCCGTGCTGGCCACACTCTTGTAGAATTCCGAGGCCCATCCTCCGTAGTCTTTGTCGGGCAGGTTTTCAAGCTTTTCCCCGATCACATGCAAGTGCTCGTCATTATCGAGCCAGTTCGCATGTCCATCTCCGATGAACCGGAATACCGGCTCGGCCAGGCGGGGCTTGACGCCCACGATGACCATGCGGGTGAGAAGCTGATGCTTGATGGCAAACGGAATTAAGCTAGGGTCGAAATGGCCAAACGACACTCTCCACTTTTGCACCATCAAATGAAATGGATTTTCGGTTTGGCGGAAAAGCTCGGAATAATCGCGCGGTTCAACCAGGAATCTGTCGCTGGAAGGCGGAGCGAAATCCCGCGCGCATAATTCGGACAGGCGCGAGATCGCCGACTCGGACGACGTCATGATCTCTGAATGCCAAGCCGTATCGAAGTATTTTATCCGAAACAACCTGACTTGTGACGACAGCAGCTGTTGCTGGACTGCGAGCAGCGCCGGCAGCTGCACGTTGCGGGGATGCAACTCGATTTCGACAATCGAACCGTCGAGAATCTGGAATCTGATAAAACCGAGGTTCTTCACCGCGAATAACGGCGCGTCGTAATCCGGATCGGGATCGCCCAGCGCCGCCAGAAATTCGGCGCTGTCCTCGATCACCCATTGCCCGTCGGATGTGACCAACAAAGAAAGGCGTTTCACGAAAGCCCTCGCAACGTTAAATCCAGAATCTTCAGCTCCCAGCATTCACGATCGTATCTAAGGGACGTTAACGGGATGTGAACCAGCGGATGGTCTGTACAGTCGGGCTGTCTACGACTTGACTAGACGCGAAAACGGCAAGATTTTATCTTTTTTTTTACGATTTTGACTCCAGGATGTATTGGCAGTTTGACGTTCTTCTGACGTGACATGGACGACCATTTGACGCCCGGTGCCTAGCCTGACCACACCTGCGAGTGAAGAGCATCGACAAGCCGACACGCGACCGACGGCCTCCCGGCCGACCCCGGCCCCGAACTTGAATGATTCATGCAAGAGGATTGGGTGACGGTCGACGCTACCATCCTCCCGAGCTCAGGCCGACGGCACGCGGCTGTCGCTTTGATGATCGCGACGGCCATGCAGGCTTTCGACAGTACGATCGCGAATGTCGCTTTGCCGCAGCTGGAGCAGAGCCTGGGCGGGGGGATCGATCTCGGCTCTTGGGTCATGACGAGTTACCTTTGCGCCTCTGCGGTGATGGCCACCCTGACCGGTTGGTTCCGCCGTCGCTACGGGGCGCGGCAGTCCTTCGCCGGTGCCATCGCACTCTTCGTTCTCGCCTCTCTGCTCTGCTCGATCGCGCCATCGCCGGCCGCACTGATCCAGTTCCGCTTGGTCCAGGGCGCCGCTGCCGGCATCATCCAGCCCTTGGCGCAAGCAATTCTCCTCGATATCTATCCCAAGAAACACCACGGTCGCATGCTGGCGATTTGGGGAGCCACGATCATGGCCGGCCCGATCATGGGTCCGGTGCTCGGCGGCGTCATAACGGACCTCGCCTCGTGGCGATGGATCTTCGTCTTGAACGTTCCTCTCGGGATGATCGCGATCTTGGGTTTGGGTCAGGTTCCGGCGAGCAGCGAGTTGGCCCGCAAGGCGCGAATCGATGGCATCGGGATTTTGCTTCTGGTGATCGGCGTGGGCTCGCTTCAACTGTCTCTCGAGCGCAGCATCGGCCGGACTTGGCCGCCCTCGGCGGAGATCGTTGTCGAAGCGATCATTGCCGTCTTCGCCTTGTCTGTCATCGCGCTCCGCAGCATTCGCTCTAGGTTTGCCTTGTTTAGGTTTGAAGTATTTCGCGATATTAATTTCGCGACCTCGGTGTTTTATAACTTCATGGTGGGAGCGCTGGTGTTTACGACGATTGTTTTTTTGCCGGCATTGAGCGAAGGCCCGCTCGGTTACGACGCGACGCGAGCCGGATTGACTATTTCCCCTCGCGGCATCGGGACGATGGCGACGATGCTCGCCGTCGGCTATCTGATCGACAAGGTCGATCATCGCGCCCTGCTCGTCGCCGGGATGTTGATCACCGCGGCAGCGTTCGAATTGATGTCCCAAATGCCGCCCGACCGGAGCGAAATCTGGTTGACCGGAGCAAGCGCGGTTCAAGGGGTCGGGGTCGGGCTCTTGTTCACCCCGCTCAGTACGCTGGCTTTCTCCAGCCTTGCTCCCGATCTTCGTACGGATGC
Source organism: Allostellaceae bacterium (assembly GCA_035272665.1). GTDB lineage: Bacteria > Pseudomonadota > Alphaproteobacteria > ATCC43930 > CGMCC-115725 > AP-15. The sequence goes on along the minus strand of DATEQL010000947.1, from coordinate 19,763 downwards.
CGCGGGGGTCTACAGCCTTCTGCGCCAACTCGGCTGCGCGACCGGCGTCGCGGCGATGACGGCTCTGCTGCAGGCAAAAGTTCAGACCTACTCTATGGCAATCGCCGGCCAAGGGGTTATCCCCGAGGGATCGTCGCGCCTTCGTGACATGGCGACATTCGGCGCCTATACCGGCTGCTTTCGAACCATGGCGGTCATCACCGCTGTTATTATCCCCGGGATTTTTCTGTTTCGTGTCTTGCGGCCCGACCCGGCGCTGCCGACGATCGTGTGAATGTCTCATGCCGGCGCCCAGGTCCGTGGGGCCGCTAGAAGGAGGTGAATTCCAGCCGCTTTCGTTCTCTTGGTAAAACAATACGGACAATTGTTCCGCAACCGGCACGACTGTTGATCGTCAGCGTCCCCCCATGCGCCTCGACGAGGCCCTTGGTGATGGGCAGGCCGAGCCCGGTGCCGCCGTAGTTACGGGTAGTCGCCGGCTTCGCCTGCCCAAACGGCTGCAACGCACGCTCCTGCTCCGCCTCGGTCATTCCGATGCCATGATCTTCGATCTCGAGGATGGCGACATCAGGTCCATCGACAATGACACGAACATAAACCTTACCGCCCGGCTTCGAGAATTTGATCGCATTGGACAGCAGATTGAGGAATATCTGCTTCATCGAGCGCTCGTCGGCCCAGATCTCCACGTCCTCACCCGACAACTGGGCCGTCAGCTCGATATCGCGGCTGCGCGCCCGCTCGTGTACCATGCGCATAACCTCGCCCATTACATTTTCTAAATGCACCACCTCCTTGGCGAGTTCGACTTTCCCGGCTTCGATCTTCGACATATCGAGCACGTCATTGATGATCGACAGCAAGTGAAGGGAGCTGGCATTGATATCCTTTATATACTCTAGATACTTCGAATTGACGATCGGGCCAAAGAGTTCATTGGAGATCACCTCGGAAAACCCGATTATCGCGTTAAGTGGGGTCCGTAACTCGTGGCTCATGTTGGCGAGGAAATCGCCCTTCGCGCGGTTCGCCGCCTCGGCTTGGCTGCGCGCTTCGATCAATTTCCGCTCTGACGCCCGGATTTCCGTCACGTCGGAGTAGATCGAAATGACGGCGCCGTTCGGCATTTCACGCCGCCGGATTTGCAAGGTCCGACCGGTCGGCGTCACTCGCTCCTTGGCCGTCGGCACATCGCGATAAAAGAGGTGGAGACGCCTGGCGACCTCCGCTTCGGGGTCGTCCCCGCCGAAATCGCCGCGAACCGCCTGGAGCGTCAGAATGTCGCGCAAGGTCGTATCGGCGGCGAAGTCGGGCGGCACATCGAGCAATTCACAGAACCGGAAATTCCAGGCGATCAGGCGTCCCTGGCTGTCGAAGACGCTCAGACCCTCGCCGATGTTTTCGAGCGTGCTTTGAAGCCGCGAGTTCTGTCGCTTCAACCGCAGCTCGCCGCGCTGCAGATGCGCCGCGATTAGTTGTTGGCGCCCCAGGTTGCGGGCCGCACGCCAGGCAAGGGTCGCCGCCGCCAACGAGAACAGTGCGAATGCGACAACCAACGGCGTAGGCTCGTCATACCATATGAAAGTGCTCGCCCCGAAAGCGACGAGAAGCAGTGTGCCGAGCACAATTGCGGCTTGCTGAGGCCGAACAGGCCTTCTGCGAGCAACGGCATGGGGCAGGGACCGTGTCGGCGTCGCTGCGCAGCCCGCCGCGGCGGTCGAACCGAAAAACCGCCCGAGGCTCCCGTTCCAGCTAGTCACGCGCCCTCCCCGCAGGAAGCGAACCCGCCTGCGAGCGGTTTTCTCGGCAGCGCCCCCGACCCTGTCGCCGACACGAGTGTAAGCCGGCGTGCCCTGTGAGCAAAATATTTCCGCCTGCAGATGAGTGCGATGCCTGAAATCTACCTGCGATCGGACGCGCCGCGCATTTCACCACCGAACTCTGCGCGGTGACTCCGCCACCCGAACGCCGAATTCGTCGCCGAACGCGAAAGGGCGACCGGTTATTCACCGCCGCTGGCAGAATGGCCGAATATGACCGGCATCAGCATCAATCACCGGTGCACCTGTTCGGATCTACAAGTTCGAGCGATCCGAAATAGCCGAGATTCGGTAAATATTCTCTTAGGATGTGTTCGGGTTTGCCACCTTGCCTTAGGCTACCTCGCGCCTGGCACCGGTACGCGGCGCGAAAATTTCGTCGGCACGCGCCCGGGCGCCGACCCTTCGCGAACTCCGACGTGTCGCCGGTTTCCCGCCGATAAGGGATCGAGGAGAATGCGATTTTCCGCTATACTCGGAACGGCTACGGGTGCGCTCGATGCTCCCCGGCCAGATGGGTGCGCCCGCAACCGTCAAATGCAGCTTGGGAAGAGCGCAGCGATGCGGCTGAAACCGACTACCAGCGAAGCGGCGACGAGACCCGAAGGCGGGAATGCCCCCATTTTCACGGGCCTCCCGATCGGTCGCGCAGAACTTGAAAAGCTGGCGCGATGGTTACCGGCGAAGGAGGTAACATTGCTGTTTGAGATTTACGACCGTGCCAGGAGCGATCCCGATTTGACGAGGCCGGCTCTGCTCCTCTTCTCGGCCTATGCCACGACGGTCGCGCGCATGCTGGATCAGGACCCGTTCCCCACGGTTACCAAGGAGATCAAAGACCGCTTGGCGCAACTGCGTGAAAGAGACGGGCTCTGAGGGCCCGTCCGTGAACAATCGAATGACCCTGAGGTACAAGAGGACGTCATGGCCGGGCTTGTCCCGGCCATCCACGCAGTGCCGTCAAACCATATTTTTCAGGAGCTTGGTGACGGCCGCGACACGTGGATGCCCGGAACAAGTCCGGGCATGACGGTGTAATTTCGGAGCGATTATTCACCGCCGGGCTCTAAGCGGGAATATATTGTCCGTTACACCGCCGGTCGACAGCTTTTGCCGACCATCTCGTTGCCGATTGTCGGCGCGGATCGGTTGAAGTATCCTTGAGAAACAAGCTGCCCCGGTCGGGGAAAGCTCGTTCCGCGTCGACCCGCCGGTGCAGCTCGGTACGACTGCTGCAATCGGCAACTAATAAAACGGGACAGTGGAGGTTTTGATGCTAGAGTATTTGGAGCGTCAGAAGAAGCTGACGGCGAACCAGTGGAAGATCATCGCCACTGCGAACCTCGGCGACATGCTCGATTTCTTCGACTTCTTTTTGATTGGGTATGTGCTGGCGTTCATCTTCAAGGAGTGGCAGCTGACCTACGGGGCGTCGGCGCTGATCCTGATATCCGCTGGCCTCGGCGCCGTCCCCGGCGCTTGGTTCTGGGGCTGGATGGGCGACAAGATCGGCCGGCGCAAGGTATTCATTCTTACCGCCCTCAATGTCGCTGTCGCCACCGGCATCATGTTTTTCACCCCCGATCCGGGCGGTTGGGTCCCCGGCTGGATCTTCCTGTCGTTCTTCCGCTTCTTCGTCGGCTTCGGCAACGCCGGACTGATCGCGGTCGATATCCCGCTGGTGCAGGAATTCGTGCCCGCCTACAAGCGCGGTTGGGTCAGCGGGCTGACCACCACGCTGCTGCCGGCGGGCAACATCCTAGGCGCGTTATCGGGGGCCTACCTGGCGCCAGCGATCGGCTGGCGCGGCCTGTTCCTCGTCGGTCTGGCCCCGGCGCTGTTGGTATTGATGATCCGCTACTGGGTGCCGGAGTCGCCGCGCTTCCTGCTCCGCATGGGGCGGCCGGAGGAGGCGCGCAAGTCGCTCGCCTGGGCGCTTCAGGTCGCCCCCGCAGAGATCGAGCTGCCGACCAGCCTCCCCGAGGCCGAGACGACGTCGTGGCGCGAGTTGTTTCACTATCCGCGCAGCATGGCGTCCTCTTGTCTCGTCGCGCTGAGCCAGACTGGCGGTGTCGGGATTTTGCTGTGGATCACGACTTTGTTCGTGATGGTGCTCAAGATCACCCCCGCCGAGGCGTCATATTTGATGATCTGGGTAGGCATCCTCGGCATCATCGGACGCCTCGTCGCGTCCTGGATGTCGGACGCGCTCGGGCGCCGCATGTCCGGCTTTCTGATCGGTATGGGCGGGGCGATCACGATGGCCCTCGCCGGGTACTGGCACGACGTCTACCTCGGCACCGTGTCGGTGTTCTTCGTGATGATCATGGTCCAGCGCTTCTTCGGCGACGCCAGCTATGCGATCATCGGGCCCTACCTGGCGGAGGTATGGCCGAACCGGCTGCGCGCGAGCGGTATGGGCTTCAGCTACGGCATCGGCAATCTTGGCAAGATCATCGGACCCCTCGGGCTCGCCTTGATTGTCGGCTCGTCCAATTACGTCAGCCCGAAGGTAACTCTCGACGCGATCTTCCCGGCGCTGCTTTTTCTTGCTTTCTGGTATGGACAAGCGGGCCTCGTCTTCGCGTTCCTCGGCATCGAGACGAAGGGCCGCTCGATCGAAGAGATCGGCCGCGCGCTCGATGCACCGGCGCCAGCGCCGGCGCCCGTCAGAGCGGCGGCGACGCAAATCTGACCCTCTGGCGGCGGGGAGGCTCCCCACCGCAGCGGCCCGCCGCTCAGTATAAGTGGCAGGCCACGATGCGCTGCGGCGCGGCCTCTTGGCGTTCTGGCGCCTCACGGGTTGGGCGCGTCGGACCGTTCCATGCGAACCGGTACAAGCGCGACATAAAGCGGCGTCTGTAGTATTCTTCGGTTAATGGCGGGTCGCGGCTCTCTCGTGACCGGAGGCCGGATCGGGTTTGCTGCCACGGGTGGCCCGCGACCCTCGAACCAGCGGTTCGGGAGGAACGGACATGACCATCCGAAACCCCATCGAGTGGGCAACCGATCAGCTCAGGCTCGCCGGTCAGGTCGTCGGGTCGGCGAGCCGCGCCGGGGTCGCGACCGAGGATCTCGACGCCGGGCTTCCGGAGGTCCGCTCCATTCGAATAGCCGATCTCGGAGATATTCTGGCCCGAGGTCTCGATGACTTTGCCGCCTACCGAACCGACGTCATCTTGCTCTGCGTCGTCTATCCGGTAATCGGCCTCGTGCTGGGGCGGCTGGCGTTCGGTTACGGAATGTTGCCGCTGGTTTTCCCGCTCGCCTCCGGCTTCGCCCTCGTCGGCCCGTTCGCGGCGGTGGGTCTCTATGAAATGAGCCGCCGACGCGAGCGTGGCGGCAGTGTCGGTTGGCCGGACGCGTTCGGCGTCATCGGCTCGCGGTCGTTTGGCGCGATCGTCGTGCTCGGCTTGCTGTTAATGGCGATCTTCCTCTTCTGGCTGGTGGCGGCCGAGTCGATCTACGAGGTCACTCTCGGCCCGCAGCCGCCGGAGTCGATCACCTCGTTTGTCCGCGACGTGTTCACCACCGGCGCGGGCTGGACCTTGATCGTCGTAGGTGTCGGCGTTGGTTTCCTGTTCGCCGTGCTGGTGCTGGTGATCAGCGTCGTGTCGTTTCCTGTGTTGCTCGACCGGGACGTGGGGCTCGGCGCGGCGGTGTGGACATCGGTTCGCGTGGTGATCGTCAACCCTGGCCCGATGGCCGTTTGGGGGCTGATCGTCGCGGGCGGCCTGCTGATCGGGTCGATACCGCTGTTCCTCGGTTTCGTCATCGTCATCCCGGTGCTGGGGCACGCCACTTGGCACTTGTACCGCAAGGTGGTGCCGCCTTGACATGCGGCTAGTATTAATCAGCTTGACAATTGAAAGTAGTAGCGTTATATCCTTAACGTGCCTTTGTTCCAGATCGCTCTCTCGTTCGGTGTCGGGTTGGCTCTGCCGGTGGCCGATACCGCGGCAGCGCCAGCGACGATCTCGACCTGCTTCGCGCCCGAACAGGATTGTGCGGCTTTTGCCGTCCGTGCGATTGGCCGCGCCCAGCGCGAAATCCTCGTCGGCGCCTATAATCTGACGATCGGGTCGGGCATTCTCGAGGCGCTGCTCGGCGCCAAGGAACGCGGCGTCGACGTCAGGCTCGTCGCCGACAAGAAGACGCCCTGCGAGCGCAACAGCGGCATCGATCCGCTGGCACGCGCCGGCGTGCCGATCTGGATCGATCGCGGTGCACGGATCGCGCATGCAAAGACGATGGTCATCGACAGCACCCTCACCCTGATGGGTTCATACAACTGGACCGCAGGCGCGGCCCGGAATTCCGAAGATCTGAACCTCGTCGCCTCGCCGGCGGTCGGCGCGGCCTACGCCGCCCATTGGCGCGAGCGCCTCACCGTCTCGTCGCCGTTCGTGCGCCGCGAGGATTGGTGCCGGGTCGAATCCCGAACCGCAGACCGGGACGGCAGCGGGGACGCAAGGCCATAAAAGCCGAAGGCCGGACCGCCGGGAAGAGCCGCAAGCGCGGGATTGCACCGCCGCCGATCATCATCGTTTGAGGCGACGGCGGCGCGACCGCAAAAGCAAGGCGCCGCTTATCCGGCAATGAAAAATCGGCGTGCGCTGGTATCTTCGATGCCCCCGGGCGAAGGAGGAGGCGATGCACGCGCATTCGATCGACGAGTGGCGGCACGAACACGTGTTCCTTGGCGCCGATCACGAGCGGAACGAGCGCCGCAGCTGGGCGGTCGTGGGGTTGTGTCTGACGATGATGACGGCCGAGATCGTCGGCGGGCTGCTATGGGGCTCTATGGCGCTGATCGCCGACGGGCTGCACATGTCGACCCATGCCGCCGCGCTGGTCATCGCCGCCCTTGCCTACGCCTATGCGCGCCGCCACGCGCGCGACGAGCGCTTCGCCTTCGGCACCGGCAAGCTCGGTGACCTCGCCGCCTTTGCCAGCGCGATCGTCTTGGCGATGATCGCGCTGCTGATCGGCTACGAAAGCATCGGGCGCCTCTTCCGGCCCGTGCCGATCGCCTTCGACGAGGCGATCCCGCTCGCCGCACTCGGGCTCGCCGTCAACCTGACCAGCGCCTGGCTGCTGCGCGACGACCACGGCCGCAGCGCCGCCGCAGCGCATGAGCACGGCCACCACCACACTGACCACAACCTCCGTGCTGCCTATCTCCATGTCGTCGCCGATGCCGCGGTATCGTTGCTGGCCCTGCTCGGATTGTCCGCTGGCCGCATGCTCGGCTGGGTCTGGATGGACCCGGTGATGGGGATCATCGGCGCGCTGGTGATCGCCAACTGGTCATGGAGCCTCGTGCGCAGGGCCGGCGCGGTCTTGCTCGACATGCAGGCCGAGGCGGGGTTGCCCCGCGAAATCGCCCGCCGGCTCGAAGCCGGCGGTCGCGACCGCATCGCCGATCTCCACATCTGGCGCGTCGGCCCCGGCCATAACGCCGCCGTGGTGTCGCTCGTCTCGGACCGGCCCGAGGCGCCTGCCGCCTACAAGACCCGGCTCGCCGGGCTCGCGGGCCTCAGTCACGTCACGATCGAGGTCCAGCACTGCCCCGGCGCGCATTAGCCGGCGAGACGAAAGACTCCTTCCCGGTGAGGGTGGAGTAGAAATCGACGTTTCCCTCACCGCCGGCAGTGAGTAATCGCTCCGAAATTACACCGTCTTGCCCGGACTTGTTCCGGGCATCCACGTCTCACGGCGTCGCCAAGCTCCTGAAAAATATAGTCTGACGCACTGCGTGGATGGCCGGGACATGTGTGGATGGCCCCCGGCGCTGGACAAGGTCGCTCTGCCTGGGTAACTCTCGACCGATGGACAAGAGAGAGTTCAGCGCGCGCGAGATCTTGGCCGGCCAGGCGCCACAGGACGCGCCGGTTACGGTCAAAGGCTGGGTGCGCACCCGGCGGGACTCGCGGGCGGGCATTTCCTTCGTGCACCTGTCGGACGGATCATCGTTCCATCCTGTTCAGGTGGTGGTACCCAACACGCTGCCCAATTACACCGACGAGGTCCTGAAGCTTTCGGCCGGTTGCGCGGTGGAAGCGACGGGGACCATTGTGCCATCGCCGGCGAAGGGGCAGCCGTTCGAGATGCAGGCGAGTGCGCTCCGGGTGATCGGCTGGGTCGAGGACCCGGATACCTATCCGATCCAGCCGAAGCCGCACACGCTGGAGTTCCTGCGCGAGGTGGCGCATCTGCGGCCGCGGACGAACGTGATCGCGGCGGCGACTCGGGTGCGCCACACCTTGGCGCAGGCGATCCATCGGTTCTTCGACGAGCAGGGGTTTTTCTGGGTCAACACGCCGATCATCACCGCCTCCGACGCGGAGGGCGCGGGGGCCTTGTTCCGGGTGTCGACATTGGATCTCGCCAACCTGCCGTGCACCCCCGAGGGCAAGGTCGATTTCGCGCAGGATTTCTTTGGCCGCGAGGCGTTCCTGACGGTGTCGGGGCAGCTCAACGTCGAGGCCTACTGCCTGGCGCTGACCAAGGTCTACACCTTCGGGCCGACCTTTCGCGCCGAGAACTCGAACACCAGCCGCCACCTCGCCGAGTTCTGGATGATCGAGCCGGAGATCGCCTTTGCCGACCTCTCGGACAATGCGGCATTGGCGGAAGCGCTATTGAAATACACCTTCGCGGCGTTACTGAACGAAAGACAGGAAGATCTCGCCTTCTTCGACGAGCGGATCGAGAAGGGGCTGGTCGCCAAAATCGAGGGGATCGTCGGCTCGGAATTCGTGCATATGGATTACGGCGAGGCGATCCAAGTGCTCGAGCGGGCGAATGAGAAATTCGAATTCCCGGTCAAGTGGGGCATCGACCTGCAGTCGGAGCACGAGCGGTATCTCACCGAAAAGCATGCGAAGAAGCCGGTCATCGTGATGAACTACCCGAAGGACATCAAGGCATTCTACATGCGGGTGAACGACGACGGCAGGACGGTCGCGGCGATGGACGTCTTGGCGCCGGGGATCGGCGAGATCATCGGCGGCAGCCAGCGTGAGGAGCGGCTCGAGGTGCTGGATGCGCGCATGGTGGAGCGCGGCATCGACCGCGAGCACTACGCCTGGTACCGCGATCTGCGCCGCTACGGCACGGTGCCGCACGCCGGCTTCGGCCTCGGCTTCGAGCGCACCCTCGCCTACGTCACCGGCCTCGCCAACGTCCGCGACGCCATCCCCTTCCCACGCACCCCCGGAAACGCGCGGTATTGATCCATTGCGTCAGCGTTCGTTATTTTACCTCTCCTTTCGGGTAAGCGCGTAAAAAGAACCACCGGTCGATTGTTAGTGGCGAGGGGGGCCGCGTCCGGAGCGCGGTCGCCCAGCGCGCATCGATGAGCGGAGCTGGGTAATGACCATCCCTTAGTTAGCGGATCGCGGCGGTACCTTCTCGAACAGCGAACCCAATCCCTCCGCCATCGTCGGGTGCGCCAGAATGGCGTCGCGCAGCCTCAAATATGGCAGATCGGCCAGCATCGCCGTTTGCACCGTCGCCATGACTTCTCCGGCCTCGGCGCCAATCATCGTGAAGCCGAGAATACGGTCATCGCTCCCGCCGACGAGAACCTTCATGAAGCCTTGCGTTTCGCCTGTCGTCGCGGTCCGCCGTACGGCATTCATCGGCAACCTCGCGACCCGCGTATCGATGCCTCGGCGCTGCGTTTCGCCCTCGCTCAGTCCGACATGCGCGAGCGGAGGCTCGGTGAACATGCAGTATGGAACCAGCCGATCGCGCGTACTGCGCTGGCCTCCAGCCAAATTGTCCCTGATGATCCGAAAGTCGTCGATCGAGACGTGCGTAAACTGCGGGCTGCCGGCGCATTCTCCAATCGCCCAGACATTGGGCGCCGTCGTCTCCAGCCGCTCATTGACGCGAATATAGGCGTGGCCATCCAATTCGACGCCGGCCTCGTCAAGCCCGATCCCGGCGGTGTTCGGAATGCGGCCCGCCGCAACCAGTATGTCGCTACCTGCGATCTGTTGCTCGCCGGAGGACGCGCGCACCCGAAGGCTGACTTCCTCTCCGGATCGGCCATGCACGTCGAGGGTATCGGCTCCGACTAGGACTTGAATGCCTTCGTCACCGAGGATTCGCTGCACTTCCGCTGCGACGTCGGGATCCTCGCGGCTCATCAGCTGACGCCCCGACTCGATAACCGTCACGCGGCTACCGAAACGACAATAAGCCTGGGCCAATTCGAGACCGACATAGCCGCCGCCGAGTACGATTAGATGCGACGGTAGATAATCGAGCTCGAGAACCCCGATGTGGGTCAGCGGCCGGGCCGCCTCGAGCCCCGGAACATTTGGGATCGCCGCGTGCGTTCCGAGGTTGAGGAAAATCTGGTCGCCCGCCAGCATCCGCGTGCCGCCATCATTCAGCCGCACCTCAAGAGTTTTCGGGGCCACGAAGCGGCCGGTCCCCATGATCAGCTCGGCCCCGCTTGTCTGGTAGTTCCGCAAATGCAGGGCAATCTCGGCGTCAACCATGTCGCGCTTGCGCTGGCGAACTTTCGCCATGTCCGTCGTGGCACGGCCCGTCACCGTCCCGAACTTTGATGCGTGACGCGCCAAATGCGCGATCCGAGCGCTCCAAATCTCATTCTTGCTCGGAAGGCAAGCGATGTTGGGACAGGAGCCGCCAATCCACTGGCGCTCGACGACGGCGGTGCGTCGCCCCGATTGCGCCATATGCCAAGCGAGTAACTTCCCGCCAAATCCGCTGCCAAGGACCAAAACTTCAACCGGTTCCGGTTGAGACATGAGCATTCCCCTTGTCGAGACTCGGTTCGAAAGGTCGCGGAAAAACAGGACGTCAGTGCCCCGTAATGGGCTCGCGCAACTCTTGGCAACCGATCCGAGTTGGCGTTGCGCGTTACGCTAAACGTGCTGATTTCGAGGTGAGTAAACAACGCAGTCCGCCAAAGGTTCCTAAGCCACCATCGCTTCGCTAATGGCCTCGCGTATGATGTCGACGACGAGGCCAGACGCGGTAACGATTGGCGTGTGGTCTACCGGATGCGACCGCACCCGGGCGTGCATCCGCTCCGCCATGAACCGTTGCGTGTCAGGGACGATCATGCGGTCCTGCTCCGCGATCAGAAACCAGGTCGGGCGCTCTCTCCAGAGTGGACGATTTACAGGCACGGTGATGCATGCAGGCGAGATCGGCCGCTGAACCGCGCAGAGCAGCGCCAATTCATCAGCCGAGGCATTCTGCGCGAAAGCCGCAGCGAATGCCTCGTCCGGCAGATAGATCAGCCCATGATTGTCTGGTGCCAACTTTGGAGCCAGCGGATGAGGCTCGCTACGATAGAGGACATCGGCGACAGTCTCGCCTTCATCAGGCGCAAGGCCAGAGACGTAAACCAGCGCCTTCACCTTCTCATTCCGTGTAGCCGCGATCACGGCTCCAGCGTAGGCGTGCCCTACAAGAACGGCGGGTCCCGAAACTCGCTCCAGCGTTTGCTCAACGGCCGCTGTATCCTCAGCAAACGAGGTCAGGGGCAGCGGAGCCGCGAGTACCCGGACGACTTGGGCGGCCAGCGGCCCGATGACTTTGGCCCAACTCGATCCGTCAGCCCAAGCTCCGTGCACCAGGACAACACTCACATTCTCATGCGACATTGGTTCTCTCCTCGTGCTGCGCGATCAACTGATCGGCAACATCGTCCAAGTCTGCACCGACGATCTGCGGCTGCGGGCCGACTCCCAAGACGTCGTTGCCGATCCGCTTGATCAAGGCGGCCTTCCAGCCCGCAGCGACGGCGCCAAGGGTGTCCCAGGTATGGCAAGCGATGAGGCAGAGCTGAGACGGGTCAACCCCAAGCTCCCTCTCGACATAGGCATAGGCCTGCCGCGAGGGCTTGTGATGCTTAACGCGGTCTGCACTAAAACGACGCTCGAAGAAATCGACAATCCCGCCGTGTTCGAGCTGACGCGTCTGCACTTCCGGCAGATTGTCCGTCAGCGTGAATAGCCGGAAGCCGGCCGCGCGGAGCTTCTGAAGGGCTCCAGGCACCTCAGACGGCTCCGCTATCCGTGGATCACCGCATTAGCCTTCTCGGCGGCGGCGCTCATTGCACTCTTTGCCGATTTCGCTCCGGTGACCACTTCATTGACCCCGATCATGAAGGCGTCCTGGATCGGCCTCGATTGCGGATGGAAAAGGATCGCCTTGCAGCGGTCGACATCGGCACTTTGCAGGTTGATCAGCGCTGCCGCTGCCGCTTGCGCGCCGAAAGCCTTCTTGAAGCTCTCGCTCGACCAAGCCGATAGGCGCGTCGTCGCCAACCCCGCCGCGGCGGTCCGGAGCGAGGTCGGCTTGCTTGTCGCCCACAGCAGGAACAGGAAAGCTGCTCGCTTGTTCTGCGACTTGGCATTGATGCACGCCTGCCAGTGCGACATAAAGGGGACGGCGGCGCGACCCTCGAGATGGGGAAAGGCAGCAAAGGCGGCCTGCTTCGCGACGCGGCTCTTTGCCGGATCGGCGATGTCCCTGGCAAGGACGCTGCTGTCGATCGCCATTGCCGTCTTGCCCTGAACGAAGTCGTTCAACACCTGGTACCACTCGTAGCTGCCGACGCCGACCGGCCCGGCTTGGCTCAGAATCTCTCCATACATTGCGATGGCCGCGATCGCCTCGGGGCTTGCGAAGGCGGCCTTGTTGTCCTTGACCATGGACCCGCCGTAAGAGAATACGAAGCTCATCGCCGCCGGGGACGAATTGCCGCCGGCCTGGGCCCGCATGGTGATTCCCGACATGTCATTGGTCTTGACCGCCTTGGCCGTCGCCAGCAACTCGTCGAAAGTCTGGGGAACCGACAGGTTCTTGGCTGCCAGTGCATCGCTGTTGATGAACAAGGTCACCGCCTCGGAGGTAATCGGAAAGGCGTAGCGTTCGCCGTCCGACCACAAGGGAAAGGCTCGGGCGGTCTTTAGAAGGTCGCTCTCGTCATACCAGGCGAGATCGGTCAGCGACCTGTCGGAATAATAGGCGTTCAGCGGCTCGAGCCATCCCGCCGAGATGCCCTGGCCATAAGTCAGGAACATGAAAGTGTCGGGCGTCGTGCTGCCGCTGGCGAGTTTATCCGGCAGGGCCCCCAGGAACTCGGTTTCCAATCGGAAATCGGTGACAACCTTGATGCCGGTGAGCTTGGTGAATTGCGGCAAAAGCGCGGCGATCGCGCTCGACCAGGGATGGATCGCGCCGGCGAGCGCGATCGTCTGGCCCGCAAATTGTTTCCAGTCGATCGCGGCCTTGGCATAGGTCGCGGGGGCATCTTCGGCAAGGCTCCAACGCGGCAGCATGCCCGACAAAGCTGCTCCGGCAGCGCCCAATCCCTTGACGACCATGCGCCGGCTCGCGGGCACTCGCCCGTTCGGCGACTTTTTCCCTGGCGCCATTTCGGTGCTCCTACTTTGTGGGCACTCATTCGCAACCGGCCGAACCGGCGCCTACCGTGACATTCGGCCCTCGCGAAGTTTGATGGCTGCCGAACGCGCAACCGGCGCGCTTGAGGATATCGGGTTTCCCGTCTCGCCTATGCGCAATCGTCCATCTACCCTATCATTCTATGAGCACTCTCGTGCCCGCACCAGAAAAGGTGCAGGTCACGCGCGCATCGAAGGGCCAAGGTAATGCCATTCCCGGCTCGACGCCTGCCCTCGCGGTGGTTTGCTCGCCCGCTGATCCTGGCGGTCGCGCTGCTCCTGGTGCTGTTTGCTGCGGGCGCGTATCTCGGGTTCCGATATTGGCACGATCGGCAAGCGGCAGATCTTGGGGTCGAGCACAGTCGTCAAGTGATCGATGTGCTCGATCGGCTGCGGGCGACCGTCGCCGACCTGGAGGCCGAAAGGCGCGGCTATCTGCTTACCTTCGACCCGGCCTATCTCAAGCCGTACGGCGTCTCGGACGAAAGCGCACGTCAGGAGGGTGAGGCGCTGCAGAGTCTCGTTGCGGACGATCCGTTGCAGAGCCTTCGTGCCGCACATCTGGTGCTGACCGTCGCAGCAAAGCTCCGCGAGATGGATGACATCGTCAAGACGGCTCGCACCTCCGGGCTGGATGCGGCGCTGGCGAACATCGCCAACACGGACGAGATCCGATCGCAAATCGACCAGATGATGGACCACGAGCGCTTTTTGCTTGTGAATTGGCTGAGGCGCGCCGACGAACTCGAGCAAAGCAAGACATGGCTCATCGTCAGCGCGGTCGTCATTATCGCCGTTGTAGCCGGGGCGGCGTTCGCGCTTGCGCGGCTCGAAGCGAGACGGCGGCGGAAAGCGATCGAGGAAAACGTCCAGCTCCACAGCGATCTCGAAGAGCGCGAAAAGAAGATCCGGCGCCTGTTCGCCGCGAACATCATCGGGATCATCATCTGGGATCTCGAAGGTCGCATTCTTGAAGCGAATGACGCGTTTCTCCGCATGGTGGGATACGACCGGGAGGATCTCGCCTCGGGTCGCCTGCAGTGGACGAGCCTGACGCCACCGGAATGGAGCGACCGTGACGCACGGACCGTGGCGGAGCTGGAGGTGATCGGGACTGTCCAACCATTCGAGAAGGAGTACTCCCGGAAGGACGGCAGCCGCGTGCCCGTGCTGATCGGCGGGACGATGTTCGAAGAAGGTAGAAATCAGGGTGTTTCTTTCGTCCTCAATTTGACCGAGCGCAAGCGGGCGGAAGCCGAAGCCCGCGAAAGCGAGCGGCGTTACCGCGACATGCAGATGGAGCTGGCGCACGCCAACCGCGTCGCCACCATAGGCCAGCTCACCGCCTCGATCGCCCATGAAGTGAACCAGCCGATCGCCGCGGCGGTCACCAACGCCCAAGCAGCGCTACGCTGGCTGGGTGCGCGACCGCCGGATCTGGAGGAGGTGCGGCAGGCGCTCGCTCGTATCGTCAGGGACGCAAATCGAGCCGGCGACGTCATCGGCCGCACCCGTGACCTCATCAAAAAAGCGCCGCCTCGGACGAACAATATGGACATGAACGAGGCGGTCCGCGAGGTGATTGAGCTCATCCGTGGCGAAGCGGTGAAGAACGGCGTCTCACTCCAGATGGAACTCGGGAAGGGTTTGCCGCTCATCAAAGGCGATCGCGTGCAATTGCAGCAGGTCGTCCTAAACCTCATTATCAACGCCGTGCAAGCCATGGGCGGGGTCGCGGACGGGGCGCGAGAGGTGCTCATCACCACCGCTCAAGCCGAGCCGAACTGCGTGTTGGTCGCTGTCAAGGATTCGGGGCCGGGCTTGGCCCCGGCAAGTCTCGAGCGCCTCTTCGAGGCCTTCTACACGACCAAGCCCGGCGGCTTGGGTATGGGCCTATCGATCTGCCGTTCGATCCTCGAAGCTCATGAGGGGCGATTATGGGTGACGGACAACCTGCCCCGGGGCGCCGTCTTTCAGTTCACCTTGCCTCTAGAACGAGCCGAGGCCGTTCCCACCGAGCACCCCGGCCCAATGCCGGCGGAATGCAGATAAGGGACCGGGCACGAGGCCGTTCTCGGTTACGGCAGTATTCCTGCTGTGTGGCCCTTCCCGCAGAACGTCGGCTTCGGGGCAGCAGCGCCCATAGACGGGGGCGACACGAGCGACCGCTTCGGGTCGAACCGGGAACCTGCTCGGCTGCCACCACAAGCCGCAAGCCGGCTTTCGGCGCAACGGCCACGGCGAGCGAAGAATTTGCCGATCGCGCTATCGTTTCCCCGTCGGTAGGGCCCCCACTTCCGCTTGACATCGCCCCGGTTAGTGAAACATAAATGCGCGGCCCATTCCATCTTATTGAAATCACGTATTAAAACCAGACACATAACGTCCTTTATGTTACACTATAGGTTGGGACGAGAATCTTCCTTTTCGAGTGGGTTCGTGACTTCCCTGCGCTACGACACGATGGCGCTCAAGTCACTGGATGTTTTTTCGGTGCACGGGTTTCCGGTCGGGCTCGTGCAGTGCGAGTCGAACCTGCTCGGCATCGTCAACGGGAACGGTGCCAATGTCGGCTCGGGCGTACCTTACGGAGCTCTCCGAGGAAACTGTCCACCGACATGACCAAAAGCGCATGGCGCCTTTGTCACGGAAGATACGCTCAAACGTCGGCTCCATGGTCGTGAGATCGAGTAGCGTCTCATTGACGTCGAAGACAATTAGGGGAGGAGTGACCATCTGCTTACCCTCGGATTTGTTTCACTGTCTTGCGATTACTGCGCTCCGTCACCAGACCCGATGCTGCCGACACCAAAGTCGCGGATCGCCGCAGCAATTTCAGCGACGTGCGTCTCCAGCGCGAAGTGCCCGGTGTCGAGGAAGCGGACATCAGCGTTCGGAATATCGCGCTTGAAGGCCTCGGCTCCCGCGGGCAGAAAAAACGGGTCGTTCTTGCCCCAGACCGCCAGAAACGGCGGCCGATGATTTCGGAAGTAGATGTGGAAATCAGGGTAGAGGGCGACGTTGCTGGCATAGTCAAGCAGTAGATCGAGCTGAGCCTCGGGCGCTCCCGGCCGTGCTAGATAATGATCATCCAGCGAGCGCCCATCGGGAGACACGAGCGAGGGATCTGCCACGCCGTGAGTGTATTGGAAGAGCGTTGTCTCTGGCGCGAGGAAATTCCGTAGGGCATCGCGGTTCGCCTGGGTCGGTTCGAGCCGATAGGTTCGAATCGGATCCCAGGCGTCGCTCAGCCCTTCTTCGTAGGCGTTGCCGTTCTGGGAGACGATCGCGGTTATGCGGTCCGGGTGCTTTAGAGCAATCCTCAAGCCCACGGGAGCGCCGTAATCAAAGATGTAGATTGCGAAACGTTTCAGCCCGATGACGCCGGTGAAATGATCGATCGTCTCGGCAAGGTTCTCGAACGTGTATTTGAACGCATGGCGTGGCGGCATGTCCGACTGACCAAAGCCAGGCAGATCAGGCGCTACGAGGTGAAAGCGATCGGCTAGGAGCGGGATCAGATCGCGGAACATGTGGCCAGCGCTTGGAAAGCCATGCAGCAAAAGTAAAGTTGGGGTGTCGACACGACCGGCTTCGCGGTAGAATATCTTGAGGCCGTCAACCTCAACCGAGCGATAATTGATCGTGGTCATCGGAAACTCCTGAACCTACCGACGTCCAGGCCAAAATGCGGATTGCACGAGAGAACTGAATTGGGCAAAAACGCATTTCTCTGTTTCACGCTTTGCAACAGTATGCAAGACCGGCTTGACGCCTTGACGATCTTCGTCGCCGTAGCGGAGCGGCAGAGCTTCGCTGAAGCTGCGCGACAATTGAGCCGATCGTCAGCTTCCGTGACGCGGGCAGTCGCAGCCCCTGAGGCGCAACTGCAGACCCGCCTTTTCAATCGGACGACCCGCTCGGTCGCGCTGACAGATGCTGGTGTCCGTTATCTCGATGGCTGCCGGCGCTTGCTCGCAGCCTATGACGAACTCGAGGCGGTGAATCTGGGTGAGCGGGTCGAGCCGCGCGGCCGGATCAATGTCACGGCGGCCACGATGTTCGGCCGCCTTCGCGTACTGCCTCTTGTGCGAAGCTTTCTCGATGAATACTCGGAGGTCAATGTTCGGCTGCTGTTGCTCGACCGGGTGGTCTCATTGGTGGACGAGGGGCTCGATCTCGGCGTCAGGATCGGACAGCTGCCGGACTCCTCGCTGCGGGCAATCCGAGTCGGACAGGTCCGACGCGTCGTTTGCGCAACACCGGAATATATTGCCGGCCACGGCGTGCCGGCCACGCCGCGCGACCTCGGCCACCACAGTTTGGTGGCGTGCACAGCCGTCACGCCCATTCCCGACCGCTGGTCGTTCCACGCTCCGAGCGGCGTCATTTCCGTACCCGTTACGCCCCGGCTGGTGGTGAACACCACGGCAGCGGCGGTCGACGCGGCGCTCGAAGATTTGGGGCTTACCTGCATCAGGTCTTATCAGGCGGAGCCGCATGCGGCGGCCGGCCGATTGCAGACCGTCCTCGCAGAATACGAACCGCCGCCCGCACCCATTCACATCGTACATCCGGAAGGCCGGCACCTTTCTCCCAAGGTCCGCTTATTTCTCGACCACGTTGCCGAAGGACTTCGTCGCAAATTCGGTCCGTAGGTCGAGATCTGTGTTGACCCACATGCCAACTAGAGCTTTTTGTGGGTTGATACGCCGACCATCACCGCCTCCGACGCGGAGGGGGCGGGGCATTGTTCCGGGTGTCGACGTTGGATCTCGCCAACCTGCCGCGCACGCCGCAGGGCAAGGTCGATTTCGCGCAGGATTTCTTTGGCCGGGAAGCGTTCCTGACCGTCTCAGCGCAGCTCAACGTCGAGACGTACTGTCTGGCGCTTACCAAGGTCTACACGTTCGGGCCGGCATTCCGTGCGGAGAACTCGAACACCAGCCGCCACCTCGCCGAGTTCTGAATGATCGGAGATCGCCTTCGCAGACCTCTGGGACAACGCCAGGCTGACGGAGGGGTTGTTGAAGTACACCTTCGCGGCATTACTGAACGAAAGGCAGGAAGATCTCGCCTTCTTCGACCACCGGATCGAGAAGGGGCTGGTCGCGAAACTCGAGGGGATCGTCGGCTCGGAATTCGTGGGTATGGATTACGGCGAGGCGATCCGGAGGCTCGATCGGGCGAACGAGAAATTCGAGTTCCCAGTCAAGTGGGGTATGGACCTGCGGTCGGAGAACGAGTGCTTTCTGACCGAAAAGCACGCGAAGCAGCCGGTCATCGTGATGAACTACCCGAAGGCCATCAAGGCGTTCTACATGCGGGTGAACGACGATGGCAGGACGGTCGAGGCGATGGACGTGCTCGCACCGGGATTGGCTAAATCATCCGCGGCAACCAGCGCGAGGAGCGGCTCGAGTGCCGGACCGGAGCGTGGATACCCGCATGGATCGCCGCATCGACGCCCACATCGTCCGTATCCAGTTCGGGCAGATCATGGATCTCGCCATCAGGAACAACGAGCGCTTCATTGTCGACCGCCGCGGCGAGGCGGCCGTTGTGATTATCAGCGTCCGGGACTTCATCCGCATGGCGGCGCCGCCGCCCGACTGGCTGCAAAAGGCCTGGTCCGGTGCCAAACGGCGCGGCCTTGACGCGCTCACGCGTGCGGACATCGACGCGGAAATCGCCACGCACCGCCACGGGAAAAAGAGCGCGGTTACCCCCTGAGGTCAGGCGATCCGGGCAGTGATCGACACCAATGTGCTGGTTTCCGGCCTTCTCTCGCCCGCAGACAACGAGGCACTGATCGGCCTCACCATTCATCGGGGGATCGTGCAACCCTGCGTCTCGGCCGAGGTGATGCGGGAATATGCGGAAGTGCTCGCACGTCCCAAGTTCGCGTTCCCGGCCGACGACATCGCGGCGTGATCGCGATGTTTCGCGATAAAGGCGAGTTCGTCGCGCGGCAGGGGCCCGCGCCCGTCCTGCCGGTCCCTGACGATGCTAGGTTTCTGCATTGCGCCGAGACGGCGCAGGCCGAGTACCTCGTTACCGGCAACAAGCGGCATTTTCCGCAGGAGGCTTGCGGAACGGTGCGCGTGGTGAGCGCCGGTGAGCTCCTCGACCGCATCGCCTTTGAAATCTGATCACCATGCGGCATGAGGAATTCCGGATCGGTGGAACCTTCTGGTGTGGCGGCGGCCAATGGCGCTGCACCGACATCGGTACACGCACGATCGTCGCGATGCGCATCGATCGCGTCGAGGTCGGAAGCGGCGCGCCCGAGCGGCGCCGCATCCTGAGCCGCACCGAAGCGGAGGCCGAAGGATGGTTCAACGGGTCGCCTTATGCCATCGCCGAGAGCGTCTTCGACGAGTACGACATGGACGGCTGCTCGCTGGAGCCGGAGGCCGCGCCCGAATGAACCGACGCGTGCTGCTTGGCCGGCCGAAGCTGCCGGCATCGATAAGGAGCACTA
>DATEQL010000946.1:0-3765 GCA_035272665.1 Allostellaceae bacterium | reverse complement strand
GCGCGGTTACCACCGGGACAATGCCATCGATGAAGTCCGGCTAGGCGACGGCCCACTGAAATGTCTGATAGCCGCCATAGGACGGGCCGGCGATGGCGACGAGATGCTTGACGCCAAGCGCTTCGAGCAGTGATTTCTCCGCCGTCACGGTATCGCGCACGGTTATCGCCGGATAAGTCGGGTCCATAGGGCTTGCCGGTCTGCGGGTTGATGCTCGCCCCGTTGGTCGAGCCTGATGACGATCCGAGCATGTTCGAGGAGACCACAAAGAGCTTGTCAGTATCGATCGGGCCCGATCAGCCCGTCCCACCAGCCCGGCAGATTGCCGTTCGCCGGGCTGCGCTCTGCCGCGTGATGGCCGCTGGTGTAGCCATGCGTCATCAGCACCGCGTTTTTACCATCGGCCGCTAACCGGCCATCGGTTTCGTAAGTGATCTTCGCTTCGCCCATGATGGTGCCGTCCTGCAGGCGAAAGTTCGATATGACGAAACTCCGGTCCTCGGCGGTTCCGAGATCTGCGGACATCGGCATCCCCCCATGATCGCTCGCAAATTCTGCCACGCGACTCGTGACGATGTCGCGAGCCTGATCGTAGGATGATACCCGGTCATCCCCTCCCGCCGGAACTCGGATGCGCAGCCTCGTGCCAATTCTGACATTACTTCTGATAGCGGCGTGCGCAGAAGGCGGCTTGCCGCCATTGCCGACCGACCAAGTGCGCGCGCGGTTTCCTGCCGGCGGTGTCGTCGATGTCATCGAGATCGACGCCGTCGATCGCCTGGCACTGCGAAAGGTGGAACTGATCGCGCCAGATGGCCAAGCGACGCCGGCCCCTTACCTCACCGTAAACCCGTCCCCGAGCGTCACCGATTACCAGGATTTCGCGAACGCTCCCTTCGCCGGCAGCGCGTTCGGGGTCGGCAATATCGTGCCGGGTGTGCCGCCGCCTGCCCTGACCGGAGGCGCCTCGCAACAGCGCGTAGCGTTTCTCGCGATGGTCGCGACCGCTTCGATCCCGCTGCCCGACCCGGTCGAGTACCGGCGCGATTGGCGGAACTATCGCATCCGGCTCAGCTTCGGCAATTCGCCGGACGAGGTCGAGACGCGCGAGGTGACTGCCCCCGAGCCGCCGCCCGGGGAATAATTAGCCCCCTCCCCGCTCCCGGCGGTTACGCCACTCGCTCGTAGGGGTAGCGCCGTACCTTTTCCATGTTCTTGCCTTCGATCCGGATCAGGCGGGTCGGGCCGTCGCGCCGAGGCGAATGCAGATCGCCTTCATTGTAGAGATAGGCCATGCCCGGGGCCAGCGTGTAGTCCTTGACCCGGCGCGCCTTGCCGGGCTGTCCGTCGGTCGGCCGCGAGACCGGCATATAATCGGTCATCACTGTCTCGCCACGCGCCTGACCATAGATCGCCCAAGAGGGACCGTGATCGTGCGGGTTGCTGTCCTTAGCACCGTGGTAGACATGACCAAGGATGCAGAAGCCGAGTTCGGGATCTTCGAACAGCACTTTGCGCTCAGGCACCTCGTCATCGAGATAGGTATTGATGAAATCCTCGTCCTTGAGCACCTCCTGGACTAGGGCACACACCTTCTTGCGACCCTCGACGCCGGGGTCTTGCTTGAGGACCTGGCGACATTCTGCTGAAAACTGCTCGAGATTATGCCTCATCAAGATCACCTCCTCCATGTCTTCTACAGACCAGTCAGAGTAGCACGCCACTATCGACTGGGATATCAAGCTGACAGGCGGCTCGGCTGACGCGCCGGCGGCGGGTCAGACGTTGTCGAGCTTGGCGCCGCTCGGCGTACCGATCATCGCGAGTACCTCGCGGCGGCTCAGCGGATCATCGCGAAATGCGCCGAGCATGCGGCTCGTCACCATCATGACGCCGGGCTTGTGCACGCCACGTGTCGTCATGCACTGGTGTGCCGCCTCGATCACCACGGCGACACCTTTGGGCTGCAGAACCTCGTCAAGGGTGTTGGCGATCTGCGCGGTCATCTTTTCCTGGATCTGCAACCGCTTGGCGTAGACGTCGACGAGCCGCGCAAGCTTCGAGATGCCGACGACCCGCTTGTCCGGCAGGTAGGCGACATGCACCTTGCCGATGATCGGGGCGATGTGGTGTTCGCAATGCGATTCGAAGCGGATATCTTTCAGCGCAACGATCTCATCGTAGCCGTTGGTCTCTTCAAAGGTGCGCTGGAGTAGAGCGACCGGATCCTCTGCGTACCCGCTGAAGAATTCCCGGTAGGAGCGCACGATGCGATCCGGCGTGCCGATCAGCCCCTCGCGCTCCGGATCGTCCCCCGCCCAGCGGATCAAGGTACGAACCGCCTCCTCGGCCTCCTCCCGGGTCGGCCGGCGCACTGTGATCGGTTGCCGCGAACGAGCCTTGGGCGCGGAAAAGGGTGGAGCGACAACTTGCGACATCGAATCTCTCTTGCCGTGGGAGCGTGCGTGGGAACCGGTCCGCCCCCGCATTTTCGCTTAGTTTAGCCTGACCGGCTGGTGCGGGCTGTCGAGCGAGAAGGCCGGTATGCGGACCCAGAAGCTCTCGCCGCCCGGCGTCTCCATCTCATAGCTGCCGACCATTATGCCGGAAGGGGTCGGCAGTGGGGTGCCGCTGGTATATTCGAAGCTCTCGCCTGGCCCGAGAACCGGTTGCTCGCCGACGACACCGGGGCCGCGTACTTCCTGCATGTGTCCGTGGCTGTCGGTGATCTTCCAGTGGCGGTTGCGCAGTTGGATCGTCTCCTTGCCCCGGTTCTCGATGCGCACATGGTAGGCCCACACGTAACGGTTCTCGGCCGGCGAGGATCGGTCCTCGAGATAGATGGGCTGTACTGTGACTTGGATCGATCGGGTGGTTTCAGTGTACATCGCCGCTGCTCCTCTCTTTCCGAGCCGGCACGATCGCCGGCCGTGCCGATACGGAGGGCCGACCAGCACAATGTCGGTCGAGCGCCGAGAGCCGTCAAGCGGGCCGCGCCGGCGCCAAAAGGTCGAGCACGCGTTCGTCGGTAGGTTCTCGCGAGCCTTGGGGGCTGATCGATTGGATGCAGACATGGTCGGCGCCGGCGTCCCAGTGCTGTTGGATGCGAGCGCGGATCGCGCCTTCGTCGCCCCACGCCACCATGGCATCGAGAAAGCGGTCGGAACCCTCGCCGGCGAGGTCGTCATCGCCAAAGCCCTGGCGACGCCAACCGTTGACGTAGTTTTCGAGCTGCAGATAGCGCGAGAGCGCTTGGCGCGCGGCGCTGCGCGCCTTCGTCCTATCGGTCTCTAGCAAGACCCAGACCTCCGGGCACAGCAGCTTGCCGCGGCCGAGGATCGTGCGTGCCTGCGCGGTGTGTTCCGGTGTCGTGTTGTAAGGGTGCGCGCCGTCGGCGAGTTCGCCCGAGAGCGCCATCATCCGCGGCCCCAGCGCCGCGACGACAGTGAGAGGCTTCTCGGGCAGCTCGGGCGCCGCATAGGGTGCCTCTCGCATCGCCTGCAGATAGCCACGCATTGTCGCGACAGGCCGGCCGTAAGAATGGCCGCGCAGGCCCTCGACCATCGGTCGATGCGACACGCCGAGACCGAGTAGGAAGCGGCCGCCCGATTGCTCGGCGAGAGCGCGCTGGCCGCTCGCCGTCGCCATGGCGTCTCGCGCGTAAATGTTGGCGATCCCGGTCGCTACGATCAGCCGCTTCGTATGGGAGAGCAGCCAGGAGGCGTGCACCAGCGCGTTCCGGCCACGGCCCTCGGGGATCCACAA
>DATEQL010000945.1:0-4874 GCA_035272665.1 Allostellaceae bacterium | reverse complement strand
TCATGCCGGACCCTTTGGCGAACCCGTTGAGGCGGACCTCGACGCCGTCGATAGCGGCCGTCGAGGTCGCTCCCTTGGGAAAGGTATCGGTCGTCAGGATCGCCCGTGCCGCCACCTCCCAGCCATCCGCCGAGAGCACAGGCACAACCTGCGGCAAGGCGCCGACGATCTTATCCGCTGGCGGCGGCTCGCCGATCACGCCCGTTGATGAGATGAACACCTGCCTCGGGTCGCATTCCAGCAAGCGCGCAGCGGTCGCCGCCGTCGCTTCGACGACCTCCTTGCCGACGCGGCCGGTGAAAGTATTGGAGTTGCCCGAGTTGGCGACAATGGCGCGCACCGTGCCGCCCGCGAGGCACTCGCGGCACCACAACACCGGCGCCCCCGCCGTCAGCGAGCGGGTGAACACGCCGGCGACGGCGCTGCCGGGCGCCAGTTCGGCCAGCATCAGATCGTAGCGGCCGGTGTAGCGAATGCCGCAGGCGAAGGCGGCGAGCCGCACGCCGGCGATCGGTGCAAGTGCAGGAAAGCGCGCCGGCGCGAGCGGAGAGACCGCGGCCATCTATTTGGCGGCCGGCAGCGGCCTGCCGTCGAGCCCGAACTCCTCGATCTTGGCGGCGCCGCGCAGCTCCTGCAGCTTGGCGTCGATGACCTCGTGGGCGATATCGCGGCTCAGCTCTTCACGCGCTTCCTCGAAGCTCGGCGGCTTACCGACGCGGCGGTCCTCGAGCTTGATCACGTGCCAGCCGAATTCGGTCTTGACCGGCGTCTTGCTGTACTGGCCCGGCGACAAGGCAAAGGCGGCGTCGGCAAATTCCTTGACCATGTCGTCATGGCCGAAATAGCCGAGATCGCCTCCCGACTGAGCGGCGGGGTCGGTCGAATATTTCTTTGCGAGCGCCGCAAAATCCGCCCCCTTGTCGAGCTCGGCGATGACCGATTTCGCCTCCGCCTCGGTGGCGAGCAGGATATGGCGGGCGTGCACCTCCTCATGCGGCGCCTTTTCTTTGAGCAGAATCTGGTAGCGGGCCTTGAGGCGGTCCTCGGTCTCGGCCTGCTTGACCGCACGATTGATATAAGCCTCCTGGACCAGGCGATCCTCATAGCGCTTGAGCCGGCTTTGCACGTCGGCGTCATCGTCGAGATGTTCCTTGCGGCCGGCCTCGGTGATCAGCGCGCCGTCGACCAGCCGGTCAAGCAGGATCGGATAGATCTGGTCGAGCGGCAGCTTTTGCGCCTGCGGCGGCAGGTTCTTCTGGGCGGCTTCGACGTCCGATAAGCGGAGCTCGACCCCGTCGACTCGCGCGACGACCGTATCGCCCGGTGGGAGGGGGCCCGCTGCCGGGCCACCGGGAGACGGCGATGCCGCGGGCGGATCGGCTGCCATCACGGCATGGCCGGCGGCGAGCCCATCCGCGCAAACGAGGCCGAGCGCCAGGATGAACAAGGGACGTTGCAGCATCGCGATACCTTGAACGGAGAGAACGTCGCCGCACCGCGGCGGCGAAACGGGTTTATGAATGCATATCGAGCGCCGCCGGACAAGTGAGGGAAGCCGCACCGCGGCGTCGGATAGCCCAGGGGGTCTGCCGAATTGACACCTCCGGCCAGCCCGCCTATCTGTCACTCGGCCGCCGTGCGAACACGTTCTGCCTTCCGTTCCCATTTTCCGAGGGTCTCATGTTTGGCGCCCTAGCCAGGCGGCTGTTCGGCTCCGCCAATGACCGCTACGTGAAGAGCCTGGGGCCGATCGTCTCGGCGATCAACGAGCTCGAGCCACAGCTCGAGGCGATGTCGGACGAGGAGCTGCGCGCGCGCACCCAGGCTTTCAGACAACAGCTCGCCGACGGGGTCGAGCTCGACGACCTCCTCGTCGATGCCTTCGCGACCGTGCGCGAAGCGGCCAAGCGCACCCTCGCCCAGCGCCACTTCGATGTGCAGCTGATGGGCGGAGTGGTGCTGCATCGCGGCATGATCGCCGAGATGAAGACCGGCGAGGGCAAGACCTTGGTCGCGACCCTCCCGGTTTATCTCAACGCGCTGACCGGCAACGGGGTGCACGTCGTCACCGTCAACGACTACCTCGCCCGCCGCGACGCCGAATGGATGGGCCAGATCTATCGCTTTCTCGGTCTCAGTGTCGGCTGCATCGTCCACGAGCTCGACGATATTCAGCGCAAAGAAGCCTATCTATGCGACGTCACCTACGGCACCAACAACGAGCTCGGCTTCGACTACCTCCGCGACAACATGAAGTTCCGGCTCGAGGACATGGTCCACCGGCCGTTCCAGTACGCGATCGTCGACGAGGTCGATTCGATCCTGATAGATGAGGCGCGCACCCCGCTGATCATCTCTGGTCCGACCGAGGACAATTCCGAACTCTACATCCGGGTCGACAAGCTGATCCCGGCGCTCGAAGAGGGCGACTACGAAAAGGACGAAAAGCAGCGCACCGTGGCCCTGACCGAAACGGGGGTCGAGAAGATCGAGGCGATGCTGCGCCAATCCGGCCTGATGACGACAGGCTCGCTCTACGACATCAACAATGTCGGGTTCGTTCACCACGTCAATCAGGCGCTGCGCGCCCACAAGCTCTTCGCCCGCGACACCGATTACATCAGCAAGGACGACAAGATCGTCATCATCGACGAATTCACCGGCCGCATGATGGAGGGGAGGCGCTACTCGGAGGGGCTGCACCAGGCGCTCGAGGCCAAGGAAGGTGTCACGGTCCAGAACGAGAACCAGACGCTCGCTTCGATCACCTTCCAGAATTATTTCCGGCTCTATCCGAAGCTCGCCGGCATGACCGGCACCGCGATGACCGAAGCGCAGGAGTTCAGCGACATCTACAGGCTCGAGGTCATCGAGATCCCGACCAACGAAACGTGTATTCGCGACGACACGGATGACGAGGTCTACCGCACGACGCGCGAGAAATATGACGCGATCGTGCAGCATGTGCTGGAGTGCCAGGAGAAGAAGCAACCGATGCTGATCGGCACGATCAGCATCGAAAAATCCGAGGCGTTAGCCGCCCTCTTCAAAAAGCACAAGATCCCGCACAACGTGCTGAACGCGCGTTATCACGAGCAGGAAGCCTATATCATCGCGCAGGCCGGCCGGCCGGGCACGGTGACGATCGCCACCAACATGGCCGGGCGCGGCACCGACATTCAGCTCGGCGGCAATCTCGAAATGCGCCTCAGGACCGATCTCGCGCCGATCGAGGACGCGACGGTGCGCGAGGCGCAGGCCACAGCGATCCGCGAGGAGATCGCAGGGTCGCACGAGGAAGTGGTGGAGGCGGGCGGGCTCTTTGTCGTCGGCAGCGAGCGGCATGAGAGCCGGCGTATCGACAACCAGCTGCGCGGCCGCTCGGGCCGGCAGGGCGACCCCGGCGCCTCCAAATTCTTTGTCTCGCTCGAAGACGATCTGATGCGGATCTTTGGATCCGAGCGGATGGATTCGATGCTGCAGCGCCTCGGCCTCAAGGAGGGTGAGGCGATCATCCATCCCTGGGTCAACAAGGCCCTCGCCAAGGCGCAGCAGAAAGTCGAGGCGCGCAACTACGACATGCGCAAGCAGCTCTTAAAATTCGACGACGTCATGAACGATCAGCGCAAGGTCGTCTATGAGCAGCGGCGCGAGATTATGAGCGCGCGCGACGTCGCCGAGACAGTCACCGATATGCGCGCCGAGACGATCGAGGAGATGGTCGGGCGCGCGATTCCGGAGAATTCGCTCGCCGAGCAGTGGGACGTCGATGGGCTGCACGCCGAATGCCTGCGGCTCCTTGCCCTCAACCTGCCGCTCGCCGAGTGGGCAAAGGAGGAAGGGATCACCGGCGACGAGATGCGCGAGCGCATTACGGCTGCGGCCGACCGCAAGATGGCTGAGAAATCGGCCAATTACGGTCCCGATTTAATGCGCATGGCGGAGAAGAGCCTCTTGCTGCAGCTGTTGGACCAGACCTGGAAGGACCACCTGCTCACACTCGACCATCTGCGGCAGGGCATCAATTTGCGCGCCTATGGCCAGCGCGATCCGTTGAACGAATACAAACGCGAGGCCTTCGAATTGTTCGAGGCGATGCTGGTCAATCTGCGCCAGCACATCACCTCGGTTCTAAGTCACGTCGAGCTGCACGTGCAGCCGCAGCCGGCCTTCGCGATGGCGGGGGCCGAGCCCGAGGAGACAATGGCCGAAGAGGCGCGCGCCACCGGCACGACCGGCCGGCCAGTCGCGCCGCCGCCCCGCGCCCAACGCCGTGCGGGTTCGGGAAACGACGCCGACCGCGGCACGCCGCGCCTTGCGGGCCCGCGCCCGCCCTGGGCCGGCACCGCACGCAATGCCCCTTGCCCCTGCGGCTCGGGCAAGAAATTCAAGCACTGCCACGGCCGGGTCTGAGCCGGACCAGCGCTGTCGACAAGCCGCGGATGCTTTGGTATAGAGCGCGCGGCGCCGGGTGCATAGCTCAGTTGGTAGAGCAGCTGACTCTTAATCAGCGGGTCGAGGGTTCGAGTCCCCCTGCACCCACCATGACATCAAATACTTACCAGACAGCGGAGAAATACCTCGGGAAAAATATCCGCATCATATCCGCAAATCGGACGCACCTCTGGAGCCGCCCACATGCCGGCCCGGGTTCTTGTCGTAGAAGACGTTCCGCTGAACGTCGAACTGTTGACCGCCAAGCTCATCGAGTACAAGAATTGTGTCGTCAGCAAGGCCTATGACGGATTTCAGGCGCTGGCGAAAATCAAGTCGGAGAAGCCCGACATCGTTCTGCTCAATGTTGATGATGCCGAGGCTCGACGGATTTGAGGTCTGCCGGGGCATCAGGGCCGATCCGGCGACGGCGCATATCC
>DATEQL010000944.1:0-6006 GCA_035272665.1 Allostellaceae bacterium | reverse complement strand
TCGCCGCGTTCGCCGGGGCGCTGCCGCGACGTCAGCCCTGGAAGGGACTCAGCCCAGAGCCGTGTACCTCGACTTTCTCACGCTTCGACAGATTTATGAGAACCCCGAAATTAAGTAATGGGACGCTTGAGGATTATTGATAGTTTAATCAAAAGGCAGCAACGCAACTCATCGGTAGTTTTTCCCGGCTGCCGATTTTGCCGGATCTTAACAGAATCTTAACCAATCTTAACCAATCTTAACCAATCTTAACCAATCTTAACACTCTGTTGCCTTTATGTCGGATTTGTGTTAACGGGTTAAGACTGCTATTCTATGGCAAGACCATAACGCTCCCTCAATCTTACAGCGCCGCTGATGGCAGCGTAGAGAATGAAGCGAGAGATGCTCGGCCAAATTCCGGCTAGCCCCTCGATTGTAGAGCCGCCGCCACGAAGCGGGTTACAGCCCGGACGCGCCTCGCGAAGGTCCTCTGACCCAACGGACTTCACCGATAGGCTCGCCGACCCGGGGGGCATGCTTTCCGATACTGGGAACGAGCGTGGGCTGCCTGTCTTGATGCCTGCAGCATCGCCGCCGGCTCTCCGCCGACGCCGCCCGCCGGCGCTTCCGATCGGTATCCTCCTCTACCTCGTCTCCGTCGCGGTCATCGCCATTGCAACCGTCGGCGTTTTCTTTGGCATTGGTTTTTTCTTACTCGTGCAGCCTACGGAGGCAATGATTCCGAATGCCGGTGCACGGGATCACGGCTCCGCGAACAAGCCGCTGTTGTACAGTCTTGTCCCCAACTTTTTGAGTGGATCGTCGCCGGCCGACGGCAGGACCGCATCCGACCCAATCGAACTGGAACTCCCGCATTCGGCTGCGATCGCCGCCTTGCCCGTCGCCCCCCCTCCACAGCCATTGGCAGCGGATCAGACGCCGCCCGTGAAGACTGACGCGGTGCTGCTGTCAGGGGTCGGCGAGGCGGCGGGGTCGGAGGCGCGCGAGGCTGCGCCAGCGGCTTCGGCGCCAGCTGCACCGACGGTCGTGCCGGCACCGAGTCTGTCCGCCGCGGCCGCTACGCCGGCGCCACCAGGCCCGGGCACCACTGCCACGGACATCGCGGAACTATTGACGCGCGGGGACGCTTTCCTTCTGATCGGCGATGTTACTTCCGCGCGTCTCTTTTACGAGCGCGCTGCCGATGCCGGAGACAGGCAGGCGGCAATGCGGATGGGGGCGACCTTCGATCCCGCGTTTCTCGGCCGGGCCGGTCTGCGTGGCGCGCGCGGCGATCCGGCCAAGGCAAACTCCTGGTACAATCATGCGCTTGACCTCGGCGCGCCCGGGACCGATCGTCAGGCCACCAAATAGCGACCGGTAGCCACAATGAAGCGCTCGATCATCGCGACTGCTGTCATCATTGCTCTCGTGACGCCGATCGCCCTTGCGTTTCGGGCGAGCGGCGCCGTGCCGACGGACGTTGCCATCGTCAACAGGGGTGTCGTGGAGCTTTTGACCGGGCGCGCCGCCGGCATCTCGGTGCGCATCGCCGAGGATCTGGCCAATGTCATCGACGACGGCGCGACGCGGCGGGTTTTGCCGGTCATCGGCAAAGGATCTCTGCAAAACCTCACAGACCTCTTGCTGTTGCGCGGCATCGACGTCGCCATCGTGCAGGCGGACGTTCTCGATTATGCGAGCCAGCAGAACTATTTCCGCGGCATCGAAGCATGGCTTACCTACATAGCCAAGCTCTACAACGAGGAGTTCCACCTTCTCGCCCGACCGGACATCAAGGGCATCGCGGACTTGGCAAACCAGAAGGTGAACGTCGACTTGCGCGGCGCCGGCACTGCGATTACGGCCGGCCGGCTCTTTGACCTGCTGAAAATCCCAGTGACGCCCACTTACGACGATCAAGCGGTGGCACTCGAAAAGCTGCGCAAGGGCGAGATCGCCGCTGTCGCCTTCGTCGCCGGAAAGCCCGCCCCGCTTTTCCGCAACCTTGCCGGCGAGGACGGCCTCCACTTCCTGGCCGTCCCGCTCCAACCGGCGGTGACCGCCGCTTACGTGCCGACGCGGCTAACCGTCGCCGATTATCCGGGTCTGGTGGCTCCTGACCAGCCGGTTGACACGGTAGCGGTCGGTGCCGTGCTCGCCGCCGCCAATCTCCAGGTCGGTTCCGACCGCTACCGCAATCTCGTGAACTTCGTCGAGGCGTTTTTCACCGGGTTCCAGTCGCTGCTCGATCCCGGTCATCATCCAAAGTGGCGGGAGGTCAATATCACGGCCGAGCTACCGGGCTGGCGGCGCTTTCCGCCCGCCGAGCAATGGCTGCAACGCAATACGCAGGTGGCCGCCGCGCCCAATCTGCAGGATCTCAAGGCGATCTTTTCGCGTTTTATCGACGAACGTCAGCAGGCCGCAGGCGGGGCATCGATGACCCAGCAGGAGAAGGACCAACTCTTCGGGCAGTTCGAACTCTGGCAGAAGGGCCAAGTCCGATAGCGCCTCGCAGCAGTAGGGCGAGCCTGTTCGGGTTGCAGATGAACCAGCGCTTCGCGGCGACTGTGTGCCGCTTGGCCGCGATGGCCGTGAGTCGCCGGCTGAACACCTTTGCCGCCCTCGCCGCTACCCTCGCCATCGGCTGGCCGGCTGTCGCCGGCACCAATCCCAAGCAAGGCGGCACGCTCGAATTCGCCGTCACCGTCGAACCCGGCAATTATGATTGCCATGCCAACATATCTTTCGCCTTCCTGCACCCTATCGCCCCGCATTACTCGACCCTGCTCAAATTCGATGCTGCCAATTATCCGCAGATCATCGGCGACTTGGCGGAGTCGTGGAGCGCTTCAGCCGATCGGCTCACTTACACCTTCAAGCTGCGTCCCAATGTTCTGTTTCACGACGGATCGAGGATGACTTCGGCCGACGTCAAGGCGAGTTACGAGCGCATCGCGCACCCGCCGCCAGGCGTAGTCTCCGCTCGCAAGGTCGATTACGCCGCGATCTCGAGCATCGACACCCCTGACCCGCTCACCGTCGTTTTCCACCTGCAGTGGCCGGAAGCGGCGATGCTGGCGAATTTCGCCTCCCCGTGGAACTGCATCTACAGTGCCGCCAAGCTCGCTCAGGATCCCGAATTTCCCAAGACCCACGTGCTCGGCACCGGGGCATTCGCCTTCGTCGAGTACGAGAAGGGAAAGTATTGGCGGGGCAAGCGCTGGGACAAATATTTTTTACCCGGCAAGCCTTATCTCGATGGCTACCAGGCGGATTTCATCCCCGCAAACGCGGTGATGGCGGGGTATAAGAGCGGCCGCATCGCCGCCGAATTCCGCGGTGTCACACCCCCGCAGCGTGACGACCTAGTCGAGGTGCTCGGCGACCGCATCGAGATCAGTGAAAGCCCGTGGCTCTCCAATCTGCTGGTCGTCTTCAACACCAAACGCCCGCCCTTTGACGATGCGCGGGTGCGGCGTGCCCTCTCGCTCGCCATCGATCGGTGGGGTGCAGCGGCGAAGCTGCAAGGTTCGACCTTCCTCAAATATGTGGGCGGCGTTATGCGTCCGGGCTCGAGCATGGCCACGCCGGAAGCGGAGCTGGTCAAAATACCCGGTTTTTCGCGCGATATCGCTGCCTCGCGCGACGAGGCGAGGCGGCTTCTCGCCGATGCCGGTGTCCACGACCTCACGGCCACGGTCACCGTCCGCGATATCCCAATGCCGCATTATGCCGGGGCCGATCTGCTGGCCGAGAGCTGGGGCCAAATCGGCGTCACGACGACGCAGGACCGCCGCAACATCTGGGATTGGCAGAAGGAAATCGATGCCGGCCAATTCGACGTCGCGCTCGATTTCCAGGGCGACTTCTATGACGACCCGACGATCGAGCTGACCAAATACGTGTCGCACGATCTGTCGCCGGTCAACTACTCCTATTCGACCGATCGTTTTCTCGATGCCCTGTTTATCGGCCAAGCGGTCACCAGCGACACTCGGCAGCGCACAAAAATCGTCCGTGATTTCGAGCAACATGCTCTGTCCGAGGCCTACACGGTTCCCCTCCTGTGGTGGAACCGCATCGTCGCCACCTCGGCAAAGCTCAAAGGATGGAGCATCACGCCGAGCCACTTTATCGGACAGGACCTGACCGACGTTTGGCTCGACCAGTGAGTTGTGGTACGAATACCGGGGCGGGTGATCGGCGCGCGGCAGAACATTGAGCGGGGAGAGTTGAATGGCCGACCTGGGAGTCGCGAATAGAGCGCACGGGGCGGCAATCCGACGTTCGCCATTGAAGAAGCTCTATGTCCAGGTGCTGATCGCGATCGCGGTGGGCATTCTGCTCGGGCATTTCTATCCGAGCCTGGGGGTCGAGATGAAGCCCATCAGCGACGGCTTTATCACCCTGATCCGGGCAGTCGTGCCGCCGATCATCTTTGCGACGGTCGCTGTCGGCATCGCCAAGATGGGCGACATGCGCCGGGTCGGAGTCGTCGGTCTTCGGGCGATTATTTATTTCGAGGTTGTCTCGACCCTGGCGCTGCTGATCGGGCTCGCCGTCGGCAATCTGCTGCAGCCGGGTGCCGGCCTGCACATCGATCCGGCGCATTTGGACGAAAAGGCGATCGCCGGATACGTTACCGGCGCCAAATCGCTGACCGTCGTCGATTTCCTGATCAAAATGATCCCCTCCAACCTGGTCGGTGCCGTCGCCCAGGGCGACATCCTGCCGGTGCTGGTCATGGCGATATTGTTCGGCTTCGCGCTCTGCCATATGGGCGAGCGCGGCCAGCGGCTCGTCACTTTGATCGACGACTTTACTCACGCGCTGTTCGGGATCGTGCGGATCGTCATGTATGTGGCGCCTCTCGCCGCGTTCGCGGCCATGGCGTTCACGATCGGCAAGTTCGGTTTCGGAATGCTCGCCAACCTCGGGCAGTTGTTGGCGAGCGTCTACGTGACATCGATCTTGTTCGTGCTGATCGTGCTCGGGTTGATTGGCCGGATCTTTGACCTGAGCGTGTGGAAAATCATTCGCTACTTCAAGGACGAGCTGCTGATTGCCTTCAGCGCGACCTCGGGTGAGGCGATGATCCCGCGCTCGATCGTCAAGCTCGAGCGCATGGGGTGCTCGCAGGAGACGGTCGGGCTCGTGCTGCCGACCGGCTTCTCGTTCAACACGGACGGCACCGCCATCTACATGACCATGGCCGTTCTGTTCATTGCGCAGGCGACCGATATTCAGCTGACGACCGGTCAGCAACTAACGATGCTGTTCGTCATGCTGTTCACCTCCAAGGGCGCGGCGGGAGTGGCTGGGGCCGGGTTTGTGGCGCTCGCCGCGACGATGCCGGCACTGGGAATTTTACCGGTTGGCGGCTTGGCGCTGCTCCTCGGGGTGGAGCGGTTTATGTCCGAGATCCGCGCCGTCACCAACCTCTTCAGCAACATCTTCGCAACCGTGGTGATTGCGCGATGGATGGACGAGCTCGACGACGAGCGCTTGAATTCCGTCCTCGACGGCACTGGCGAAGACGAGCCGTTGGAGGAGCCGGTTCTAGCGGGCGAAGTGCGAAGCTGAGAGCTGCCGGCGCGATCGCAAAGCAGCCAATGGCGCCAATTCAGCCGCGGTGTTGCAATGCGGCGCGGATGCGACGCCGCGGGAAGAGTTTAGTAGCGCTGCTTGATTAGCCGACGGGGAGCGCCTTCGCGGTAGATCTGTAGCCGGGTGGCTCGTAACCCAGGAATACCATGGGTCTGGATCGCACGCTCCCATGCCGCGAATTCCTCTATCGACAGCCCATAGCGGCGGCAAGCCTCCTCAATATTGATGGCGCCGCGGTGCACAGCGTCGACGACTACGGCCTTGCGCCGGGCGACCCAGCGCTTGGTGTCCGAGGGCGGCAGGTCGCTGCCATTACCACTAAAGCGCGGCAAGAAATCGCCTCCGAGGGTGAGCGCGTCCCAGCTGTCAGTAAATCAATCGTCGGCGCCGGGAATGGTTTCAAAAAAATCT
>DATEQL010000943.1:0-11392 GCA_035272665.1 Allostellaceae bacterium | reverse complement strand
GCTCAACCTCACTGCAATCCAGACCTCGGTGACCCGCTTGGGTGAGGCAACATGCGGGCAATTCCGGATGTCGTTCGTCTCGGCCAGCCTTCGGCTGTGATGCTGTGTCGACCGGTCGCGTCCTCCGTCGACCAGAGTGTCATCTCTACTTTGCGCGCCGGGTGACATTTCTATCTTGCGCCGACAAGGCGATCCCGAGGACCGGCGCGAACACCGCCTGTCACTCGCAAGCGAGTGACAGGCCGAACGCCCTCAAGGTAACCCGATCCCATCCCATCAAGGGACACAATCACGGATGTACCTTGAAAATTGATTATCATTTTTTGGATCAACCTTAGGCGTCTCCCTCGCTGCGCTCGGGCCGCGCTCTTACGCGCTGCGCGCGCGGAGCCGTCCCCTTTTCCCCCGCTCGGGGGGACGTCTCCGCCCTGACGGGTTGCGATCGCATGACGCTCCGCCTACCCCCGGATTTGATCCGGGGTTCGGCGGACAAGGGGGACTGGCAGCGACCGGCACAGCGCGGGATCGCCGCAAAGGGAGAGGAAAAGCGCGGTGCCGGATCCGTGACGCGTGCAACAGGCGAGAGAGAGGCTTTCGCCCGCGCGTCGCGGAGACCGCCCATGCCTCACCCGGCACCTGCCCACAAGTCCTTCGCGGACAGAACCAGCCTGTACCACGAGATCACCGACAAGATCGTCGCCGAGCTCGAACAGGGACGCGTGCCCTGGGTGCAGCCCTGGGCCGGCGTCAGCGCGCCGCTCGGGCTGCCGCGCAACGCTTCGACCGGCCGTGCCTACAGCGGCATCAACATTCTCATCCTGTGGTGCGCCGTCGCTGAGCGCGGCTTCACCGGCCAGAAATGGCTCACCTTCCGCCAGGCACTGAAGCTCGATGCCCATGT
The DNA here is from genome assembly GCA_035272665.1 of Allostellaceae bacterium. GTDB lineage: Bacteria > Pseudomonadota > Alphaproteobacteria > ATCC43930 > CGMCC-115725 > AP-15. The sequence continues at coordinate 10,491 of DATEQL010000943.1, read as the reverse complement.
GCGCAAGGGCGAGAAAGGCACCACCGTCGTCTATGCCGACCGCTTCGTTCCCTACCGCGAACGCTCGCGGGCCGCGGAAGCCGGCGACGAACCGGAGGCGATCCCGTTCCTCAAGCGCTTCACGGTCTTCAACGCCGACCAGTGCGAGGATCTTCCGGCCGATATCGCGCCGCCGCCGGCGCCTATCGCCGAAAACCTCATCCTGCCGCAGGCCGAGGCGCTGATCCGCGCGACCGGCGCCGATATCCGCATCGGCGGCAACCGCGCCTTCTACGTCCCGAGCGCCGACTACATCCAGGTGCCGCCGCCATCGGCATTTTTCGAGCCGATCAACTGGCACCGGACGGTTTTCCATGAGCTCGGGCATCACAGCGGTCATAGCTCCCGGCTGAACCGGGATTTGTCCGGCGCTTTCGGCTCATCATCGTATGCGCGCGAAGAGTTGTGCGCCGAAATGACCGGCGCCTTCGTCTGCGCGGCGCTGTCGATCGTGCCGACGGTGCGGCACGCCGACTATCTCGCCTCCTGGCTCGAGGTGCTGCGTGAGGACAACCGCGCGATCATCCGCGCGGCGAGCGCCGCCTCCAAAGCGGCCGACTATCTGCTCGCTTTTCGCGACCGCGACCCGGCCCCGGAAGCAGCCGCGCAGGCCCTCGCGGCGTGATCGCGTTGCGGCGCGCCCTTCCCTGTCCGCCGGCCGCAGCTCTTGCGGCACGATCCAAGAGGAAGAGGGCCGGGAGGGATTTGTGACGGGTTTTACAGGGCAAGAGAACGGCTCGCGCCCGCCCGTCACAGGAGTCCCAGCCATGACCGCCAGCAGCAAAGTGCGCAACATTCCGCTCAGTCAGCTCGTCCTTTCCCCGGCCAATGTGCGCAAGACCCCGGCCACAGCGGCCGAGGACGCCGCGCTCGAAGCCAGCATCCGCGCCGAGGGCATCCTGCAAAACCTGATTGTCCATGCCCTGCCGATCGACGGCAAAGGCGTGCACGAAGTCGACGCCGGCGGCCGCCGCCTCAAGATCCTGCAGAAACTCGCCGCCGAAGGCGTCATCGACGCCGATCATCCCGTCCCGTGCCTCGTGAAGAAACCCGCGGGCGCGGTCGAAACCTCCCTGATGGAAAACACGATGCGCGCCGCCATGCATCCGGCGGACGAGTTTGTCGCGATGGCCGCGCTGATCGACGCCGGCGCCACGGTCGAGGCGGTCGCCGCGCGCTTCGGCGTTTCGGAAAAGCACGTCAAGCAGCGTCTGCGCCTGGGCAAGCTGGCGCCCGAACTGCTCGATGAATTCCGCGCCGGAGAGATCAGCCTCGAGGTGATCACCGCCTTCACCCTCGGCGCCGATCACGCGGCGCAGCTCGCGGTGTGGCGCCAGGTCAAGGACAACTCCTACATCCAGCCCTACACGGTCCGGCGTCTCTTGACCCAGACGGCCGTCCCCCTCGACTCCCAGCTCGGCGCGTTCGTCGGCGCCGCGGCCTACCAGGCCGCCGGCGGCAGAATCACCCGCGATCTCTTCAGCGGCGACGAAGAGGGCTTCATGGACGATGCCGCGCTCGTGCGCCGGCTCGCCATCGAGAAGCTCGAAGCGAAGGCCGTCGAATTGCGCCCGTCCTGGGCTTGGACCAAGGCGGTGCTCGATCCCGAGTACAGCTTCATGGCGCAATACGCGCGCGTGCGTCCGCAACCCGGCGAGTTCCCGCCCGAACTCGCCGCCGAGATCGAGAGCATCGAGCGGCGGCTCGGCCAGCTCGAGGAAGTGAGCGAGGACGATTGGACCGAGGAGCTTGCGGCCGAAGCGGCGCAGCTCGAGCAACGCCACGAAGAGATCGACGAGATGGCCGACGGTCTCGCCGTCTACGCCGGGAAGGACCGCGCCCGCGCCGGCTGCATCGTCACGATCGGCGATGACGGCGATTTCTGTCTCCACCAGGGCCTCGTCGAACGCACGGCGATCCGCGGCGCGGCGGGATCCCCGGAAGCCGGAGACGAGGGGGACGAGGCGCCGGCGTCGCCCGACCTCGCGGATGAGGACGAGGCCTCCGGGCCGTCCCTCAGCCCCGAGCAGAATCTGCGCAAGGAATGCGGCTTCAGCCAGCTGCTGGTCGACGATCTGAAGGCGCACCGGCTGCAGATAACCCGGACGCATCTGGCGACAAATTTCGGGGTGGCGTTCGATCTCGCGCTCTATGCGCTGTGCGTCGATCTGTTCGAGCGGTTCGGCTACCGCTCGCACCCGCTCGACTTGCGGGCGACTGAGGCGGCGCCGCGCAGCTCGCTCAACGATCTCTCCGGCACCCCGGCGGACCGCCTCCTCGAGGCGCACGGGTGCGCGCTCGATCTCGACTGGCTGAAGCAGCCGCCGGCCGAGGGCTTCGCCGCGCTCGCGGCGCTGCCGATCGAGGCCAAGCAGCGTCTCTTCGCCTGGTGCATCGCCTCCTGCCTCAAGCCGCAGGTCGCGATCGAGGACCGGGCCGACCCGGTGATCGAATGCGCCGGACGGCGCCTTGCCATCCCGTTCGCCGAGTACTGGCGGCCGACCGCCGCCAACTATTGGGGCCGCGTGAAGAAGGCGCACGGTCTTGCGGTCGGCAGGGAGATTCTCGGCGACCGCTGGGCCCGAGACCATGCCGACGACAAGAAACCGGCGCTCGCCACTGCGCTCGAAACCGCCTTCGATCCGGCGAAAAGCACCGCCTGCATCGGTCTTGATCAGGCGGCGCGCGAGACCGCCGCAGCATGGCTGGCGCCCGGCATGGCTTATGCCGACGGGGCCGCGAACGCCGACTCCGCAGAGCCGGAGCTCGATCACGCCGCTCACATTGACGTCGATCCGGACGAGACCGAACCCGCCGGGATCGACATCGCGTCAACCGATCTGCCGGCCTTCCTCACCGAGGACGAGCCACCCGGCGCCACGCTCAACGGCGCCTCGGCCGCCTGACGCGCATTTTCGCAACGGAGACCTCGCGTCGGCGGGCGCGCGGTCTTCGCCTTCTTGCGCGTCCCGCCAATCACTCAATCGAAGGCGATCGCCGGCGATTTCCGTCACCGCGCGCTGCGGCGCTTAGGTCACTTTGCAAGTGTCTTTTGCTGGCGAAATCGAACTTCCGGTCCTCTTCGTCAGGGGTGGCTTCGTGCGGCAGCTGGACCAACAGCCAGCGTTCGTTGAAGCAGAAGCAAATTCTCACTAGCGAGATGCTGTTTGTCCTGCCTGAGTTGCCGAACTTCGGCGCGCAGCTCTCGGATCGTTTGCTCGAGCTTGCCGATTTTCGCCGCCAGATCGGTGGCTGGGGTCGGGCCGACGTTTGCGGCTTTGATCGCGTCCAGAATCCAGCGATGCGTGCTGTAGATCGTGTTGCGGCTGCATTCCGCCTCACGAGCGACCGAAGCCGGTGTAATCCTTGTTGGCCGCCCGGCATGGGCGCTATGCCGCCCGCGGCCTTCGATCAATCGATCAAGCGCCTGCCGGAGACTCCGTTCCACCCGCGTTTGCATCCTGTTCGTGCTCCTTGGCCTAGATCCAACAGTCGTGTCACCAGCCGCCAAATCGATCAGTTGATCGGCAGCCGGGCATCCATGTCGAGTTCGAAACGGCCGTACGGGTCGACATGCTCCCAGAATAGCGGGGTCAGGGCGCTGAGATCCCTCGCGGTGAGTTTTCCCGACCAGTGCGGCTTCGCCAGGACCTGCTGCAGCATGAGGGTGTTGATATACACCATGCAATTCTGGAACAGATGCAAGGCGAGCATGCTGATTTCGTGATCCTCGCGGCGATTGTGGACCATTTCGCCGCGACGGGCGAAGAAGATGAAATCGTTGGCACTGTTTCATTGCTTGATGGACATTGCAGACCAATTTGGCCCAGACCCAACATTCGATACCAACGGCGATCTCAATATTCGGGGTCGGCGAATCGCTGCTCAGGTCCGCGTCGCCTCGATCACACTGAACGGCGAGTGTGTCGGGATGACCCTGGCCAGCCGGAAACCTGCTCCTGAGAGGAGGCGCTGATACTCTTCCTCGGTACGCTCCCGACCGCCCAGTATGACGAGCATATTCAGGTCCATTGCCTGTGCCGGGCTCGGCTGATTATCCGTTGGAACCACCATCTCCACCAGCAGCAGCGTCCCACCCGAAGCAAGCGAGCGATGACAGTTCCGCAGCAACCGCGTTGCTCGCTCATCGTCCCAGTCGTGAATGATTTGCTTCAGTAGGTGAAGGTCGGCACCCTCCGGTACAGCCTCGAAGAAGTCCCCGCTCCTTAGCTCGCAGCGCCCCGAGAGCCCCTGCGTTGTGATGCTCTCACCAGCGGTTGCGATGACGTGGGGCAGGTCGAACAGGATCCCTTGCGTAGCAGGGCTGGCGCGCAAGATGGAGGCCAACAAGACTCCGTGCGCGCCTCCCACGTCCATTGCTTTGCGAACCGCTGAAAAATCGAACACCCGCACGAGCTCACCAGCGGCCAGGGCTGACAGGTTGCCCATCGCCGCGTTGAAGAAGCCGGCCTCCCCGGGATTCTGCGCGTACCACTCGAATAACTCCATCCCCAGCGCCGCGCGCGCCATGGGCTGGCCGGTCCGAATGCTCTCCTCGAGACGACCCCAGGGCAGCCAATGCCCGGGTGCGGTCTCGGTGATCGCGAAATTGCGCACGGAACCCGGGGTATCCGAGCGGAGGGTCTCGCCAAGCGCGGTCAGCTCGAACGAGCGTGGTGCCGCCTGCACGAAGACGCCAATGCTGGCCAGCAATCGCAGCACCCGGTACAGCGCTAGCGGGTCCGCCCCGACTTCCCGAGCGAGCTCGTCACAAGTCCGCGGACCGTTGGCGAGGCGGTCAGCGACCCCTAGCGTCGCTACGGCGCCAACTGCCTGGCTAATCCAGTAGCCCGTGATGAGGCCCATCATCGCGACGGGTGGTGGTACTTCGTGCTCTGTTCCCGCGGCCATTTTTGACCCTGTCCTTGCCTGCCATCATGGTACCGCAAACAGTCGTGTCACCAGCCGCCTTTTCGGAAAATTCCCCTGGCAGGCGGCTTTTTTGGGTTGAACACCGTCTTGCAGTGGCACTTTTGACATTTCGCCGGTTGAAGCGGCGCGGATTTAGGGGCCAAACCCTCGGAATGGCGCGGAGCGCGAGCCGTCACTTTTGACAAAAAGCGCTTTTCGTCAAAAGTCCGGCTCTTCCTATTGCCTCGACCCATTCAAAAACCAGCCCGGAATCGATTTGGCGGCTGGTGACACAACTGTTGGGTTTAGGCCTCCTTCAATTGATCGAGGACGTCACATTGCGCGACGATTCCTTCCAGCACCGCGCCGGCGAGCCGATCGCTCGCCGCAAGCAACGCCCGGTTCCGTTCGCGACGCTCCTCCCACCATGGCCGATGCCGCTGATCGACCGCGAAGTTGGAGCAGCTCAAGCATGTTGGAGGCGAACGGCCCGATGGCGCGGGGCCCGCAATGCCGCCGCACCGCGCCGTCTCGGGTTGAAAAACGCACCAGCCATAATCGCAGGCGTGGATCTGAAGATCGGTCTCGTCGAGGACGAAGCGGATGTAGTCGCGCCTGACCTGTTCGCCGGCGCGGCCGCGAAATGCCGCCCCAGTCAAAGCGACGCGTTGACCAATGCGACCGGCCAGAGGTGCTCCCGACAACATGCGATCAAGGGCCACGGCGGTGTCTGCGCGGGCATCGTGACTGACAAGTTCTGACAATTCGAAGTTTGTGCCGACATAGCTCCGTGCGGTAATGGATGTCGAAGAATGCTTGAAATGATCGGCCAGCCCCAGCAACTGTGTCCGATCACGCATGGCAACAAAGCGAGCGAATGTCTTGCGGAACTGGTGAGGTGAAAAATACCAAGGCTGCCCTTGATGGTGCAGGACCTCGACGACGGCGGCGAAATCGTTGATGTGCTGGGTCATGCAGGCCCCTGTTACTGCCTTCGGTGCTCGCCCCTTCGATGAATGGGCGAGGAACAACTCAGAGCAGTCATGTCCTTGGCGGTGCGGAGCGGTCAGCCGTTCGAGAACCTCGACGGCCATGACGGCGGCACCGGGCGCGATCCAGCGTTCCTCGCGGGCCGGCGATCGGTCTTGCGTCTTGTACAGGCGGCTCTGCAACCAGGTCTGGCCAGGCGACCCGGACTGATCGGCATCTCGCGTGACCGCGCCAACACGCAACGACAGAATCTCGCTCACACGCATGCCGACGAAGCCGGCGATGACGATGAAGCACGCGGCGCTAAGATGCTTCACGGCCTGCCGCAGCGCCTTGGATGTGTGAAGAGGGACACCAGCGGGCGTCGCACAAGGGCCGTTCCGCAAAGCGCGATTGGCATGAAAATATGGCCAAACCCGTCCAGTGTATCTGGCTGCGGCGGATTCATAGGCGACGTACCACCGAACTCGCGCATCGACGATCGATGCGGACTCCTGTTCGACCCAAAGGAGTGCCTTCGACAGAATGTCGATCGCCACCTCGTCGGGAATGAACGCGATAGGCCTTCGAATCGCTGCGAAATCGCCCGCAACCGTCCCCGGGGTCTCCTCCGGAAAAGGATCGAAACTCAGGGCGTCGGGAAGCTTCTCCCGCAACAGCCAGAGATCGTGGAGCAAGGTGAGATGCGTCAGGACCGACCCTGGTGCGATCGTAGCGCGTCTTCGACCCGGGCGAGATCGGAGGAACAGCACATATCGCTCCACCGCGGCGCGATCGATGTGTCTGAACCGCTGCAGGCCCTCTCCATGCATCCAGCGGATCAACACCCGAAACGCGGCGATCTTCGAGCGAAGCGTACCCGTGTTACATGGACGCCTTCCGAAAGGCGGGTCCATCCGCGAACACCAGAGCAGCCATCGTCCGGTCTCCAGCCACCCTTCATGTTGCGGATCGGTCAGGCAGCTGGAATCCGGAAGTACGATATCCCATCGCAGGACCGCATCGCATGCTGACCGTCCCGCGACACGATGCTCGAGGTGCCAGACCGGATCGTCCCATCTGCTCGATTTGCAGAGCCCCGCGAGAGCCGGCGCTCTTGTAGCCATGCTGGACTGGTTGGTGAGATGCTTGGTCATTCGATCGGTGGCAGTTGCGGCAGTGACTGGGCCAAACCTGCTGCCGCGGCGAAGATAGCTTGGGGAAAGCGAGGCAGGATGTCGCGTTCGAGGATCTCCAGCTTGGGACCATAAAGCAGACCCCATCGGTCGCCAGCGACGGTCATCCTTGCGGCGGCAAGTGCCTCACGGCTTCGCAGGAGTCGTGCAAGTGTATCGATGTCGAGCGGAATGACGGCGTTGGGACATGTGAAGCATCCAAGCCATGCCGTACACAGCTGTCCGCGTTGCTGTCCCGGCGCGACACCGTCGAATGGATTGCGGCAGGTGAATCCCGATGCAGAGGCGTTACGACCCGTGGCGATATCGACCGCGGTCTCCCGCGTCACACCGAGGCTCTCCGCGATCTCGTCGGGATCCTTCCTGACCCACAAGACGAACGCGGCCTGGAGTCTTGCGAGATTACTGGACTGCGCTGCACGAATTTCGGGTTGAGCCACGTAGCGCGACGTCGTTCTCGGTGAGACGTGGTTGGCTACGATCTGCGTCTTCAGCACGTCATAGCCGAGCGCGGCATGAGCGAGGGAAAGACCGGACACCCGCAGGCTCGCGAGGTTCAAACGAAGCGGCGTTCCGTCGGCATGGCGGAGCCGATGCCGGCAGATGAAGCGATCGAGATGAAAGGCGAGTACGCCCTTGGGGACCAGCTGCACCTTCCGCCATGTGCTGCGGGTTGCCGACAGGAAGAGCTTGTCACGGTCGTATACTGGAGCATGTGCAACCAGAGGCTGCGTCATCGCCAAAACCCGATCGATCAGGTTCGGCACCGAAAGCGAGCGGTCTCTCAGAAAGCTCCGGCGCTGGGACCGGGATGACCGTCCCTTCTCCCAGGTGACGACCCAGCGCCCTTCGAGCAGCAGATGTTCAACCATGCAATCGCGTCGCATGAGACGGAGCGGCTCAGGGTTTGCGTAGGTCTGTGCGCCGATCGCCAATATAAAAGGTAGCAGCATCTCCGCGTCGGCGTGCAGCAACCGGCCCACGGTTGTCGCCCCGCCATGGTCGATGATCGCGCGAACCAGCGTCCAGAGGCCTGCGCCTCGCGTCCGCATCAGCGTGCCGGCCGGGATCAACGATCCGAATCTCACTCTCAGGACCGCGAGCAGGGTGCCGAGATCGCTGAGATCGAGCTCGGAGATCGTCGCGGTCGCGATGCTGGCGAGGTCAGTGTCAGCCAGCAGTTCTTCGCCGCGCTGGAAATCCGACCAGATATGATCGATTTCCTGGGCGGCACGCGGCCAGGACATCATCGAGTTCAGAGCGCGACAGGGCTCCCTGTACGCCGCGACCGTCATCGCGATGAAAGAGCCGTCCGCGCGGAATGTCCAGATCGGCAGCAAGAAGGTCGGGGCGATTGCGGCGCAACCAAAGCAGCAACCGGTGCAACGGCGACCAATATGCGGCGCATGTCGATCCAGCGATCGGCTGCGTGTGCAGCCAGCCTATATAGGCGTGCAGCAGTGGCGAGGTGATGTCCGCGCTGGTGTTCGTTCCCGCCGTGGTCTCTCCGGAGACCGCGAGAAACCTGAACCACCAGAGTATCCCGCCCTGAAGCGCTCCGCGACGCGTTTGTGGACTCTTGTCGGCGTAATGATATCGAAACGCCATGGCCAATTCCCGCGCCATCACGGGCCTGTCGATCGCGAACGTCGAAAAATCCAGCCGTTGCGGCGGGCGCCCATGAGGGTCCGGGAACTCGACAACCAAACCGCCCGGGCGCGGCTGCAACGCCGCTGGTGGCGTTGACAGGCTGTAGTCCTTGCGGACGCGTGCCATGGCTTTAGCGCAGCGCCTGGTGCAAGTCGGCGACGGCGCCCTCGATAAGATCGAGATCGGCCGCGACGACGCGCAGATATATCTGGGTCGTCGTGATGTCGGCGTGGCCGAGCATGACCTGAAGTGTCAGCAGCGGGTTGATATCCGGATGGCTGGCAGACTGCCGTTGCAGTGCTCCCAGCATCGCGGTCGCGAAACTGTGCCGGAGCGAATGGAATGAGGCCGGCACGCCCGCTCTCTGGCAGGCCTTCTTGAACATTGCGCCGACCCTCCGCGCGGTGATCGGCTTGCCGGCGACCGTCAGGAATATGCCGTGCGGTTCCCTGTAGCGTGGATCCCGCGATCGAGCGCGACGCGTCGCCACAGAACGCTCCTCCCGGACATAAGCAAGGGTCCGGTCGACGAGGGATAGTGGCGGATAGACGGTGCGGAGTCGGTCCCCCTTGGTGGTGGTGAGTCTGACCGGCATCATCGGCGCGTCCTCGAAGGAGGCGGCGTGGCTGGTCGGCAATGCCCGCAACGACAGGCCGGCGACTTCCATTCGTCGTAGCCCGGCAAGGATGGCCCACTCCGCCATGAGGCGGTCACGGACGCCGAGCTGCGCGAATACGAGCTGGACCTCGCGACCAATCAATGGCCGGGGCAGCGCCGTCTTGTGACGAACGGTCAGTTCCAGAGTTTGGCGCGCGCTCTGATTAGGTGAAAACGGTATCCGGCGATCACCGGCAGGAGCGGTCAGTTCGGTTAGCAGGAACGGCCTGCGATTGATCTGGCCGCGCGCCAGATGCCATCGATAGAACTGCGATACGGCGTACAGGCGCAGGTTGATCGTCGATCGTGCGTAGGGGCGGCCCGTCACCGAGCTGGGGTCGAAGAGCATCCTGTTTCGCCACGCAGTGGCGACATCGGATGTGACTTGATCCCAGGCCCATCCGTTGGCTTCGAGTGTCTGCCACCAGTCGTGGAGGGCTTCGCCATAAGTCCCCCAAGTCTGTGGACTCCGGGTGCGCCCGCGAATGAGCGCAATATGGAGCAGCCAGGCACAGGCAGGCTCGATGAGGCGCATCTCGGCGTCGATCAGCATCGGAACCCCGATGATGGGATGACCCAATGGACAAAACGCCTCCGTCGAGAACAGCAACTCGGCCATAAGCACCTCTCGGAAGCGGCATGGTCCTTTGTCCGGCCCGAGGGCCGGACAAAGGACCATCGATGTTCCCTGAACTGTCCGGGTTGCGTGGTTCGATCAAGACACTCAGGACACGATGAGCAGGTGTCCTAACGGCACCACGCCGAGGGCATTTTCATGCTGGTTATATGGACAGGCAAGCCCGCCTTGATGTTCGCCTCGACGGGCCGTGTGCCATATCTCCTACAGCCCCGCTTTGCGTATGGGAATCATCAACGGCCGCGAGCTACGGGTAGCGCCTCAGTTTTGATTTCCGCTGCGGGTAGAGTCGGAATGTGGCGCGGTGGCGTTAGGTCAGGCATGCGTGTTCCCGCCTCTTTCGTTTGGCGGTGCCTTAGTGGCTCGACCATAGCTCCGTTTCCACATCCCGCTCATCGAACCGGACATGCGGATTTCCCTGCATCCGGCTCT
>DATEQL010000942.1:0-16649 GCA_035272665.1 Allostellaceae bacterium | reverse complement strand
GTGGTAGGCCGCAACCGCGTCGTCGAGTGCGGCGGGGAAGGGATGCTCCGGAGCGAGCCGATAGTCGACGCACAGCACGCAGGCGCGTGCCGCCGATGCGATGCGCCAGGTGAGGTGGCGGTAAAGAGCGGGCGAGCCGACAATGAAACCGCCGCCGTGAAGGAACAGAATGTAGTGACCCGGCTCTGAGGCGGGGGTACTTATGCGATCCGCCTTGACACCGCCTGCATCGACCGCGAGGGTCTGCACGCCTGCCGGCGGCTTTGGAACAAAGCGCTCGGTGGCTGCCGCGCGCCGCCGCGCCTGCTCGATCGTCACATCATTGCGGCTGCTGTGCTTGAGCAACCAGCGCACCCCGAGGCGCACCAATTCAGCCCGTAAACTGGCTCGCCGTCAGCATGTTGTGGTAATATCGGACGGGCCCGGTCGGTCGATCATCATTAGGAGATCATTGTGCGATTCTCTCCGCTTGTCGATCGCATCGCGGGCGAGGGAGCCGGAGCCTGGCGCGTTCACCAGGAGGCGGTGCGCCGCCGCGAAGTCGGCCACGATGTGATCTTTCTGACCGTCGGCGACCCCGATCAGGCCGCACCCGAGGCGGTCGTCAGCGCGACGATCGAGGCGCTGCGGCAAAACCGTACCGGGTACTCGCCGATCATCGGCTATCCGCAGGTGCGGGCGGCAGTCGCGGCGCGCTTCGAGCGGCGCACCGGTCGGCCGTGCGGCGCCGACAACGTCGTCCTGACACCGGGAACCCAGGGCGGCCTATTCTGCGCCCTCGAATGCCTCGCTGGACCCAGCGACGAAGTGATCCTGCCCGAGCCGATCTACGGTCCCTATGCCGGGGTCATCGGGGCGAGCGGCGCTCGTATGGTGAATGTGCCGCTGCTGGCCGAGAAGGGCTTTCATCCCGACCTCGACAGCCTCGCCCGCGCAATGACGCCGCACACCCGGGTGATCTGGATAAACAGCCCGCACAATCCGACCGGGGCCGTGTTTACGGCCGACGAGATCGCCGGCATCGCCTCGCTCTGCCGGCAGCGCGATTTGTGGCTCCTCTCTGACGAGGTCTATGAAGACCTCGCCTTCGCCCGGCCTCACATCAGCCCGTGGTCGTTGCCGCAGATGGCGGAGCGCACGATCGTTGTCTCCAGCCTCTCGAAGTCGCATGCGATGGCCGGCTTCCGCTTCGGCTGGGTCATCGGACCGACGGCGCTGTCACGACACCTCTTCGATTTGCTGCTGTGCATGTATTTCGGCGGGCCTGCGTTCATCCAGGACGGCGCCCTGGCGGCGCTCGGCAGCGAGCTGCCCGAGGTGAGCGCACTGCGCGAGGCCTATCGCCACCGCGCCCTTCGGCTGTCGCACCTTCTCGCCGAGGCCCCGAATTGCCGCGTTATCCCTCCCGAAGGCGGCATGTTCGTGCTGTTCGACGTCCGCGGGACCGGTCTCGGTTCGGAGGATTTCGCGCGCGCCCTGCTTTTGCGCGAAGACGTTGCCCTGCTTCCTTGCGACGGCTTCGGGCCGAGTGCGGTAGGTCACTTGCGCATCGCGCTGACTGCCCCGGAGCCGCGCCTCGAAGAGGCGGGACGGAGGATCGTTCGCTTCGCCCGCGAACTTGCCGAGAAGCAATGACGGCCGTCTCCGCCGGTCGCGCGATTGGCGCTACCGCCGGTATGTCCGGGCGGCGACAAGGAGGAACGGCGGGCGCTCGCGCTCGTCCGCCCAGTTTGGTTGCGCCGCTATCTGCTCTTCGGTCGGGCCCCATTCCTCGATATTGGCGATAGAGAACCCGAGTCGAATGAGCATGTTGATATAGGTCGCAACGGTCCGGTGCTGCTTGATCACCCCCTTGGCGAGCCAATCCGTCGAACGAGGGCCTTCGTCCAGGTAGCCCTCGATGGGCCAGATCTTTCGGCCGGCCGCGTTGCGCGACCAGTTTGGCTCGGCTGGAGCGGTGAAAATCGGGTGCTCCACCGAGAAGACCAAATGCCCGCCGGGGATCAGCGACCGATGCACCTGTGCCATCAGCGCGGATAAGTTCGCGACATAGTGAAGGGCGAGCGAGCTGTAGACCAAATCGAACGATTCCAGGGGCAGATCGAGCTGCTCCATATCGGCCCTGGTGAAGGTGATAGCCGGGTCGTCGGTCGTCTCCCTCGCCCGCGCCAGCATTTTCTCGGAAACATCGATGCCCCAGATCCGAGCGGCTCCGTGCTGCCGTGCCCAGCGGCAAAACCAACCGAAGCCGCAGCCGAGGTCCAGGACTTTGAGTCCGCTCGGGTCGGGAAGCAAAGCCCGCAGCGCCGGCCATTCCGGGGCGCCATCCAGGCCCGCGACCGAACGCGCCAGCCGGCTGTATCCCGCGAAGAACTCCTCCTTGTCATAGATGTTCTGCGTCATCGCTCATGCTCCTCGGGTACTCCCGTTTGATGCGCACGGCGAACGACGTTCGCAGGCGACCCGAGCAAAGGCGGCGAGGATGCGGAAACCTGCTTTGAGGGTGCCGCTTAAGGTGCCGGCAACCTTCGAGCGCCCGGCGAGACGCCGGCCGTGCGGCACCGGGAGCTCGAGGATTCTGAGCTGCGCGCGCGCCGCGCGCATCTGCATTTCCAGGTTCCAGCCGTAGGTCATCTCGCGCATGCCGAGCCGTGCCAGGGCCTCGGAGCGGATCGCCCGGAAAGCGCACATGTCGCTGTACCGCACCCCATAGACGAGGCCGATGGCGCGCCCGATTGCGTGGCCGGCGAGCACCTGGTGCGCTCCCATGCTGCCCTTCTCGCGTGCTCCGCGGGTGCGAGAACCGATCACGAAATCGAATTTGCCATCGAGGATCGGCTGCGCCAGGCTCGGGATCGCCTCCGGTCGATCGCCGCCATCGCCGTCGAGAAAAACCAGGATCTCCGCCCCGCCCTCCACCGCCGCGGCCGCACCCCTGGCGCAGGCCCGGCCGTAGCCGCGCTCCTTCTCGACGATGACTCTGGCCCCCGCGGCACCGGCTACAGCAACCGTCCGGTCGCGGCTCCCCCCATCGACGACGACGATCTCGTCGACCCAGTCACGAGGTATGGCCGCGAGGACCGGGCCGATCGCCCCTTCCTCGTCAAGCACCGGGATGATAGCTGCGATCCGCGGTCGCTCGGACGGTGCACGCCTGCTCACAGGCTCCAGCGCACGCCGCACGCCGCGCAGGCCGCAGGTGGGGCTTCGCTCAACAGAGCACGGCGGAAATCCTGGTAGCGCGGTCCGTTCCAGATCTCTCGCAGGCTCTGCTGGGTTGCGTCGCCCAAGGTAAACCCGTCATAGCCGCGCATCGAAAAGGGCGCGATGCAGCATGGGATCGCCCGTCCATGGGCGGTGAAGTACATCAAGGTCCAGGGCCGGCGGCAGAGCGACCAGGGTTGGTCCTCTGCCGCACGCTTCAGGCTCGTGCCGGGCTCGGTCGCCCCTGAGGCGTTGAAGCGGATCCCGAGCTCTCGGGCGAGGCGGGCGGCCTCCGCCAGCCGCTTCGGCTCCTCGCCTTCGAGCTTTTCGAACAATGCCGACTCAGGCCGCGCCAGTCCCTGCGCTTGCGGCGTGAAGACGAGGCGCTGGAGATGGATTTCGGCGACGCCGATCTGCTGCGCCAGCCGGACGAAGGCCGGCAATTGATCGATTGTTTCCTTGAGCCCGGTCAGCCACAGCGAGACCAGTGGCCGGTCGAGCCCCTCGGCGCGCTGCAGAGAGGTGAAAGCCTGCACATTGTGAACGATCCTGGTGAACATGTTCTTGCCGCGCACTGCGAGAAAGGCGCGCGGCTCGGCGGCATCGAGCGACACCCGCAATTCGTCGAGGCCTGCGGCGATCAGCTCCCTGCCCTTGCGTTCGGTCAACAAGGTGCCGTTGGTATTGAACAAGACGTAAGTACCGCGGTCCTTCAAATAACCGATCATGCGGGGCAGCGTCTTGACCATCATCGGCTCGCCGACCCCATGCAGCACGGCTCGGGCGATATGGGGGAACTGGTCGACGATGCGGGTGAAGAGCTCCCAGCTCATATTTGCCGGCGGCTCGAGGTCTTCGAAGGTGCGCGGGCAGGTCTCGCACAAGAGATTGCAGCGATTGGTGGTCTCGAGATAGAGGCAGACCGGCTCCTGTTCGGCGATCGGGCCGCGCTCGTCGCCGACGGCTTCGAAGTAGCGGCGCGGATCGGGTTTAGCGCGCGCGGTGGCTGCCATGCTGTTCTCCGGACCTCGTGGCACAAACGGATCTTCGAGCGATATCGATGCACCCGAATATGACAAAGCCCCCATAGATCGCGAACCCCACCCAAATCGGGATATGCCCGGTTTCGGTGCGCCAGTAAAGCAGGACCGCGGTAAGCGTCGGCCAGTATGCCGGCCACCACGGGGTGACGCATAGCGGCACCAAAAGCCAGACAAAATACCAGGCGTAGTGCGGTGAGGTGAAAACCGTCGCCGCGGTGCTCAATGCCGTGGCCCAGCGCAGGCTCGCGACCGGGTCCGCCGGCCGGCGCAGCGCGCCGATGGCGAGCCCCACCATGACCGTCAACACCAGCGCGAAATAGGCGGAGACCGGCACCGGCACGGCGCGGCGGACGAGATCGAGCACCCAGAAGCCGCTACCGGAGGCGAGGTCCTCTTCGGACAGGTAGGTCGGCAGAAACCCCAGTACTCGCTCTCCCACTCCGAGATAGGGTAGGTAGGCGACGACGATCACGGCTGCGAAACCTGCCGGCCAGCGCCAATCGCCCAGATTTGATCTGGCGGGGCGCCACAGCGCAGGCACCACCAGCAGCGGGAAGAATTTGACCAGGCTCGCGGCGGCCAGCGCCGCCCCCGACCAGGCCCGCCGGCCGGTTACGGCTGCGGCGAGCGCCAACGCGACGAAAGCGACGACCGCCGCATCGACGTGGCCGGCGCCGGCGATCTCCCAAACCGGCAGCGGATGCCACGCATAGAGAAGAACATTCTCCCGCGGCTTCCCGGTGGCTCGCAACACGAAGAGCAGCGCCCCGATGCCGATCGCCTCGACGGCAACGAGCACCAACTTCATCGCCGTCACGGTTTCGCCGAAGCGGGTTGCCGCGAGAAACAGCATCTGCGCGACCGGCGGGTAGATCGTCGGCGCGTAGTTGTTGCGGTTGATATTCGGGAAGACAGTCTCGTCCCGCAACGGCGCCAACTGGGGGTCGGTTGGAATGTAGCGGTAAGGGTTAATCCCGGCGGCCTGAACGCGCCCGTCCCAGATGTAGCGGTAAATGTCGTCCGATAAATAGACCGGCGCGGCCAACGCACCGGCCCGCAACAGGACCGCCGTCGCCAGGATCAGCGACAGGGCCGGCCGGCCGCCGGTGGCGCGAGCGACGGCGACGGCAGCCACCGACCAAACCGCACCTTGCGCCAACGCAACCAGGACGAAGCGGGTAAGGTCTCGGTCGAACTGCGCGGCCAGCCCGACAGCCTCCGCTGCCAGCAGCAGCACCGCGAGCAGCGGCAGGAAAAACGCTTTGGCGCAGAGGTCGCCAAGGCTGCGCAGCGGACGCCGAGGAGTCTCTGTCACCGACGTCGTCTTCGGCGTTTCCCTGGCGTCCTTTGCGCCGGCCCGATCAGCTCCCGTAATGGGCAGCGAGATAAGCCTCGACCGCGCGGACCAAGCCGCGCGCGAGCCTCTGCTGATAGGCGCGCTGCCGCAGCAGCCGCTCGTCGGCAGAATTGGTCAGACACCCGAGCTCGACGAGCGCGGAGGGGACGTCCGGGGCGGTCAGCACGGCGAAGTCAGCCGAGCGCTGCGGACGGTCGAGCAGCACCACCTCGCGGCCAAGTTCAAGCACCACCTTGTGGGCGAGCGCGATCGACAGATTGCCGGTTTGGCGGCGCGCCAGATCCAGCAGGATATTTCCGACATCCCGCGGCTGGCGCGACAGATTGACGCCGCCGACCAGGTCGGCCCGATTCTCGCTGATGGCGAGCGCAGCGGCCTCGCGGTCGGACGCTTGCGACGACAACGTGAACACAGAAAGGCCGCGCATTTCCGTGTCCGGCAGTGCATCGGCGTGGATCGACAGCAACAGATCCGCTCTCCACGCGCGGGCGCGCGTGACCCGCTCCCGCAGCGGTAGGAATTCGTCGGTGCTTCGGGTCAGCACGACGCGAAAGGTACGCCGCGCCGCGAGTTGGCGCGCAAACTCCCGCGCCGTCGCCAAAACAATGTCCTTTTCATAGACGCCGTTCGGGCTGATCGCTCCGGGGTCCACTCCGCCGTGACCGGGATCGATGACGACCGTCGGAAGGCGCCGCCCCGGCGGAGTCCCTCTGCCCGCTGGCTGAGCCGATGCTGAGTCGAACCGCCATCCGACGACAGCGCAAAAGGTGAGCCCCTGCAGCACTTGGCGCCGCCCGCAACTTCTGTCCCGCATGCCCTACCCCCGCGGCAAATTCCCGCCGAAACGAGAACCGCCTAATCGTAATTTTACTGCAAGACTCCCCGTGCGGGGTAGATGCTGGGGTAGGGATTACTCGCCGCCGAGACGGTCGTCGTTCGAGCGGCGCAGCGGCAGGAGCGGAGGAGGCCGGTCACGCACTAAAAGCCGGCGCAGAGCGTTCGCGATCCTCCGAGCAGCGCCGCGAATCGGTCGCCTGATGGTAAGGTGAACGATCTCGACGGCGACCGTTTTGCCTCGCGGACCGCGCAGGCTGGCCATGCCGTACCGGCGATAGCCGGCAACCCAAACATCGACGAGGCGCTCTGATACATCAAAGCTAGCAGCAGCTTTGGCACTGGTCCACCCATCGACAAGGACGCGCTGAACGATCAGCGCGCGCTGCGCCACGGTGATGGCGCGAGGTTGGGCGGACAGATGGTTCATATCATGCTAACGCTCTAGCCGCCCCGCAATTCCAAGTCGATTAGCCGGTAACGTCGATAACGGTCCGGCCGCGGATCTCGCCCTTGAGAATCTTCGGCGCCAGCTCCGGCAGGGCCGAAAGCGGCACCGTCTGGATCATCCGTTCGAGGCGGTCGAGCGGCAGCTCGCGGGCGAGACGTTGCCAGGCCTCGATCCGCTCCTCGTGTGGACACATCACCGAATCGATCCCCAGCAGGCTCACCCCGCGCAACAGGAACGGGATGACTGTCGCCGGCAGATCGCTGCCGCCGGCGAGGCCGCAGGCGGCCACACTCGCCCGGTATTTGAGCTGGGTCAGGATCGTCGCCAAGGTGGCGCCGCCGACCGCGTCGACCGCCCCGGCCCAACGCTCGCCATCGAGCGGCCGCGACGGCTTCGCCGCGAGAGTCGCCCGGTCGATCTGGTCTGCGGCGCCGAGCTCGGTCAGATAGCTGTGCAGCTCCGGCCGGCCGGTCGAGGCGACAACCCGGTGTCCGAGCCGTGACAACAGCGAGACCGCGACACCACCGACTCCGCCCGCGGCGCCGGTGACGAGGACATCGCCGGAACCGGCGCGCAACCCGTGGCGCTCGAGGGCTGACACCGAGAGCATCGCGGTGAATCCGGCGGTGCCGATCGCCATCGCCTGGCGCGCACTCAGCCCCTCCGGCCGACGCACCAGGAACGAAGCCTTGACCCGCGCTTTCTCGGCATAGCCGCCCCATTGGACCTCACCCACCCTCCAGCCGGTCAGGAGGACCGGATCACCCGGCTCGAACTCGGGCGAATCCGAGTGTTCGACGGTTCCTGCGAAGTCGACGCCCGGGATGTGCGGATATGTGCGCACCAGCCGGCCGAGACCCTGCAGGATCAACCCGTCCTTGTAGTTGAGCGTCGAGCACTCGACGGCGACGGTGACTTCACCCGGCGGCAGTTGCTCCTCATCGACCGCCTCGATCCGCGGGACGACCTTGCCACCCTCCTCGTGCAACACCAGCGCGCGGAACATTGCCATTGGTCACCTCGGCAATCTAGATCCGCTGGTCAAGCCCGCGGATGACGGTGTGGATCAGATGCGCAGCGGCTCGAGGATGCTGACAAAATTTGCGACCGCGGCGCCGCCCATGTTCATCACCCCGGCGAGCGACGCGCCCGGTACCTGGATGCCGCCCGCCTTGCCGGTCACCTGCATTGCCGCCAGCACGTGCATCGACACCCCGGTCGCGCCGATCGGGTGCCCCTTCGATTTGAGCCCGCCCGACGGATTGACCGGCAATTTGCCGTCCTTCTCGGTCCAGCCTTCGAGGATCGCGCGCGCTCCCTCGCCCTTCGGCGCCAATCCCATGGCCTCGTATTCGATCAGCTCGGCGATCGTGAAACAGTCATGGGTCTCGACCAGATCGAGATCGTCGAGCGCGAGCCGGGCATGCGCCAGCGCCCGTTTCCAGGCGAGGGCGGGCCCTTCGAAGGCGACGACGTCCCGCCGGCTCATCGGCAGGAAGTCGTTGACCTGCTCGGCGGCACGGAAGACGACCGCCTTCTTCAGGCTCAGTGCGGTAGCCGTGTCGGCAAGCACCACCGCGGCGGCGCCGTCGGAGACCAGCGAGCAGTCGGTGCGCTTCAGCGGGCCGGCGACGATCGGGTTCTTGTCGGAGACGGTGCGGCAGAATTCGTACCCCAGATCCTTTTGCATCTGGGCGAGCGGGTTGGCGACGCCATTCCTGTGGTTCTTTGCGGCGATCCGTGCGAGCGCGTCGGACTGGTCGCCGTAGCGCTGAAAATAGCTCTGCGCGATTTTGCCGAAGATGCCGGCAAAGCCGCCTTCGATGGCATCCTCCTCTTTGCGATAGCTGGCTCCGAGCAGGATGTCGCCAACCTGCGCACCGGAGACCCCGGACATTTTCTCGACGCCCACGACGAGCGCCAGACGCGCTCGCCCGGCAGCGATCGCGTTCAGCCCCTGATGGATCGCCGCCGAGCCGGTGGCGCAGGCGTCCTCGACGCGCGTTGCCGGCTTGAAGCGGAAACCGGGATCGGCCTGGAAGACCAGCGAGGCCGGGAACTCCTGGCGCACGAACCCGCCGTTCATCGTGCCGAGGTAGACGGTGTCGATATCGGCGGCCGTAACGCCGGCATCGGCCAACGCCGCCTGCGTCACCTCGACAATCAGCGACTCGATGTCCCTGCCCTCGTGCTTGCCGAACTTGGTGTGCGCCCAACCGACGATGCAACCGCTCATGCCGCCCTCCAGAAGTGCCGTCGCTGACGATAGCAACACCCCCCGCGCCGGCCTATCCTGATATGGGGTTGCTTTGCTAGAGAGCGACATGGCGATCAGCGCCGATACGTTGACCTTGCGCCGTCCGGACGACTGGCACGTCCATCTCCGCGACGACGCGATGCTCGCCACGGTCGTTCCGTTCACCGCGCGCCAATTCGGCCGCGCGATCGTCATGCCGAACCTAGTGCCGCCGGTGACCGAGGTGGCAGCGGCGCGCGCCTATCGCGAGCGCATCCTCGCCGCGTTGCCGGTGGATGCCGCATTCATTCCCCTGATGACCTGCTACTTGACCGACACGACCGATCCGCAAGAGGTCGCCCGGGGCTGGGAGGAAGGGGTCTTCACCGCAGTCAAGCTCTACCCGGCGCGCGCGACGACGAACTCGGCCTTCGGCGTCACCGATTACGATCGGATCATGCCGGTGATCGAGCGCATGGCCGCATTAAGCATGCCGCTGTTGATCCACGGCGAGGTGACCGACGCCGAGGTTGACGTGTTCGACCGTGAGGCGGTGTTCATCGACCGGGTGCTCGACCCATTGCGGCGCCGGCTCCCCGAATTACGCATCGTGCTCGAGCACATCACCACCGAGGAGGCAGTTTCCTACGTCGGTTCGGGCGGCCCGAACTTGGCGGCGACGATCACCGCCCATCATCTCGTGATCAACCGCAACGCGATCTTCGCCGGTGGGATCCGCCCGCATCTCTACTGCCTGCCGATCGCCAAACGCGAGAAGCATCGCCGGGCTTTGCGCCAGGCCGCGACCTCGGGAAATCCCCGGTTCTTCCTCGGCACCGACAGCGCGCCGCATGCCGTTTCGACCAAGGAGACGGCTTGCGGCTGCGCCGGCATCTTCACCGCCCCGTGCGCGCTCGAGATCTACGCCGAGGTCTTCGAAGAAGACGCCGCACTCGACCGCCTCGAAGCCTTCGCTGCGCTGCACGGCCCGGAATTCTATCGGCTGCCGGTCAATGAGGCTCGGGTGACCTTGCGTCGCGAGCCTTTTCCAGTGCCGGAATCTATCGGCGAGGGCAAGAATGCGCTCATCCCCTTTCGTGCCGGCGAGACCCTGCGCTGGCGGCTCGCGAGTTGAGCGTACCAGCAGTCAAACCTGCGAAACCATACCCCCACCCGGTAGCCGGACTTGATTGGACTTGAGGATCAATTTTGACGTGTAATTGACCATTCTGCGTGTTAGCTATCCGGGCGTCGTTGCACAGAAGTGAACAATACATGAGTGGTTTAGGGGTCGGGCGTCCGAACGCGGCTGCTCGCGAACGCCGAAAATATGAAAGCATCACTTATTTCGTCGGGCGAGGCTCGCACGCGCGGCTGTTTAGGAAAGATCACCGGCGCAATTCACCCGAGCGACGCATGGCTGGTCGCGCGCCCAGCATGGCTGGTCGCGCGCCCTGATGCCGCCACCTGATATTCCGCAGACCGACGGTCATCCTTCGGACGATCATGATCGCGCGGTTCGTTGCACTGTGTTGCAACGAGATCGTGAAATGCGCTTGATTCCGAGTCCCGACATAGGCCCCAGGACGCAGGCGATGGCTTCTGATCATCCGATCGTGGCATCGGCGCTTCGGCGGGCGGGGTCGAAGCGCTCGAATCATTTTTCAAGGCCGTGCCGCAGGATAACGGCATGGCGGTTGTGGTTGTTACGCATCTCGATCCCAGCCGTGAAAGCATGCTGGCCGAGATCATCGGCCGCGCAACCTGGATGCTGGTGGCGACCGCGCGCGACGGCAAACCCGTAGAGGCGCAGCATGTCTATGTCCTCCCCCCCGGCGCGATCCTGACCATTCAGGAGGGCCGGTTGCGCCTTCGCCAAACCAGCGGCATCGATCGCGAGCGAAACCCGATCGATCTGTTCTTCGGCTCTTTGGCGGAAGACCAGGGGGAGCGTGCGATCGGCATCTTGCTCTCGGGCGGCGGCAGCGATGGAACCCTCGGCTTCAAAGCGATCAAGGAAAAGGGCGGACTGACCATTGCCCAAGGCTCCAATACGAGCCGACCTCGATTCCCCGAGATGCCGGCGAGCGCAGTGGCCGCAGGTTTTGTCGATCTCTTGCTCTCGGTGGAGAATATTCCGGAGCGACTTGTTGCTTATGCGCGCAATTCCGAAGCCGTCGACCTGGAGCCGGCGAACGGCGCGCTGTCCAACGTCTTTCCCCTGCTGAATAGGGGAACCGGGCACGATTTTAGTGCCTATAAGGATACTACCGTTCAGCGCCGTGTGCAGCGCCGCATGCAGATCGTGCAGGCTCAAAGTCTCGAAGATTACGTCGAGCGGCTGCGAAAGGGGCCGGATGAGATCGGCGCCCTGTTTCGCGCTCTGTTGATCGGCGTCACCGATTTCTTCCGCGACCCCGCTTCCTTCCACGCCCTCAAAACGCTGGTCATTCCAAAGCTCTTTGAAGGCAAGGGTGCGGACGACGAGATCCGCGTCTGGGTGGTGGGCTGCGTCACCGGCGAGGAGGCCTATTCGATCGCGATCCTTTTGCGCGAGCAGATGGACGATTTAAAGTTTGTGCCGAGGGTGCAAATCTTCAGCACCGACATCGATGAGGCCGCGCTGGGTCTCGCGCGGGCCGGGCGCTACCTGCCGAATTTGGTCAAGGACGTCTCGCCGGAACGGCTTGCGCGCTTCTTCTTACCTGAGGCAGGGAGCTATCGCGTGGCAAGAGAGCTCCGCGACATGTGTATCTTCTCGAACCACAGCGTCATCCGCGATCCGCCGTTCTCGCGCCTTGACCTGGTCTCTTGCCGCAATTTACTGATCTATCTGAAGCCCGAGCCGCAGTCGCAGATCTTCCCGCTGTTCCACTATGCGACCCGGCCGGGCGGCTTCCTCTTCCTCGGGCTGGCCGAGAACGTCTCGCGGTCCAGCGAGTCATTCTTTCCGATCGACAGAAGAAACCGGATTTTTCGGCGCCGCGAGCTGGTCACGCGGCCCACTCTCCCGCTCCGCCCATTCCTGCCGAGTGCCGGCAGGGCAGAGCCTGCCGGCGGAGCCAATCAAAGCCTCCCTCCGCAGCGGACCGAGCTGTTGCGGAAGGTGGCCAATACTGTCGGAGCGCAGTTTACTCCCGCCTATGTCATCGCCGACGAACGCGGCGAGGCACTGTTTTTCTCTGCCGGGACCGGGAAATATCTTCAGGCCGCCCCCGGCCCGCCAAGCCGCGACATTGTCGCGATGGCCCGCCCGGGGCTGCGGGTAGATCTGCGCGCGGGCTTGCGCCGGGTGAAGGTATCGGGACAGCGGGATACGCGCGACCGCATTGCCGTCCAGGTCGACGGCGGAATTCAAACAATCAACCTGATGATCGAGCCGATCACAGAAGGGGGCGAGACCGTCTATGCGGTCGTGTTCATCGATGCGGCCGCAATCAGACCGCAGGAAGCAGGCGCCGCTGCTGATCACCCTGCTGGCGACGAGACGGCGCAGCAGATCGAAAGGGAGCTCCAGGAGACCAAGGAGCGGCTGAACACCACTATCGAGGAGCTCGAGACCGCCAACGAGGAGTTCAGGTCATCGAACGAGGAGCTGCTCTCGCTCAACGAGGAGCTGCAATCGACCAATGAAGAGCTCGAGACCTCCAAGGAAGAGCTGCAATCGGTCAACGAGGAGTTGCAGACTGTCAACTCTGAGCTCAGCAGCAAGATCGAGGAGCTGGACCGCGCCAATACCGAAAATCTTTTCCAAAGTACGCAGATCGCGACAATCTTCCTTGACCGCAATCTCGTGATCCGCAGCTTTACCCCGGCAGTCACCAAGATCTTCAACCTCATTCCGACCGACCGCGGTCGTCCGTTGACCGATATCGTCAGCCGGCTCGACCACCAGGTCTCGAAGCTGACATGCGCGCGGTGTTCGCCAGCGGTGAGACGATAGAGCGATCGGTCAGCCTCGCCGGTGATAACGGCTATTATCTCGCGCGAATACTTCCGTATCGCGGGAATGACAATGCCGTCGACGGTGTGGTCGTAACCTTTATCGATGTCACCAATATCCTCGCTGCCGAGGAGCAGCAAAAGGCTCTCGCCGCCGAGCTCAGCCACCGCGTCAAGAATTCTCTCGCCGTCGTCTCGTCGATCGCCGAACGCACCCTGGAAGAGGGTGTGTCCAAAGATGACTTTCTCAGCCGTCTGCACGCTCTGGGGCGGACCCACGAGTTACTGTCGCGGGCCCAATGGACCGACGCAGCGCTGCGGGACCTGATCTTGGCTGCGCTGAGCCCGCATGCGGTGGGCGACGGATTCAATGTGCGGATCAGCGGACCACCGGTGCTGCTGAAGCCGCGTGCGGCACTGATCCTCTCGCTGGTGTTTCACGAGCTCACAACCAACGCCGCCAAGTACGGTGCCCTGTCGACTGCCGGTGGTCGTGTCGCGGTCAGGTGGATGATTACCGGTGATGCTGTGCCGTGCCTCGAGCTGATTTGGACAGAGCACGGAGGACCAGAGATCGAGGGGTTGTCGAGGCGCGGCTTCGGGACCCATCTGATCGAGCGCGGCATCCCCTTTGAACTCCAAGGCGAAGCAAGGCTCGAAGTGATTGACCACGCCCTCCGCTGCAAGATCCGCGTGCCGACAAGCCCCGCCAATCTGACTTTCGGGGTCGTTCCATCTGCGCCGGAACCGGGGTAACGGACCGTGGCACGCTCGCTCGAGGGTTGAGGGTCCTGGTCGTCGAGGATGATTATCTGATATCGCTGCTTTTCGACGATATGTTGACGTCTGCCGGGTGTGTGGTCGTGGGGCCGCTTCCGCGACTGGGACGCGCTAGAGGCGGCCGCCAAAGAGAGTTGCGATGCTGCGGTGCTCGACGTCAATCTCGGGGGCCAGCGCGTCTATGCGGTAGCGAAGGTCTTGGCTGAACGACGCGTGCCCTTCATCTTTGTCACCGGTTATTCCGGCGAAGCGCTTCCCC
Source organism: Allostellaceae bacterium (assembly GCA_035272665.1). Classification (GTDB taxonomy): domain Bacteria; phylum Pseudomonadota; class Alphaproteobacteria; order ATCC43930; family CGMCC-115725; genus AP-15. The sequence continues at coordinate 2,543 of DATEQL010000942.1, read as the reverse complement.
CCGAGTACGCTGAGCAACCGCGGCTCGGCAAGCCATTCACGGCCCAGCAGTTGATTCGCGCGCTATCGAACCTGGTCGAGGTGCCGATCGGTCGGTAGACCGCGTTCCGTGAAGCTCTGCGAATCTCGTTGGCCGATGGCTACCCGCGGCCGAACGACATTGAACCGATGAAATCCCGTCCGGACGACGTCATCGGGCTTGACGCCATGGCCGTCTGGTTGAAGAAACCCGGCCGTGAGCAGAGGATCTCTATAGAAAACTATGATGCTCGATCCCGTTGGCCGAACTCGACCCGGCCGTCCGCGCCTCCCGGGCGGCCGACAGCAGGCTCTGCAAGTTAGGGGAGGCCCGAACAAGTCCGGCCCCAGACGGTCCAGGTGGTACGGTCGCCGGCGCCACTTTCGTGTAGCTGCAGCAAAAAGTGAACCGGGCAGCCGTGGGCACCCCGCGAATTCCTGTCGCCTGCCCCATTCCGATCACCTTATGGATATGAGCATCGCGGCAGGTTAAACCTGACCACCTCTCCCGACCGGCACCGGTTTTGCCGCGGACCCCGAAACGAGAGCAGGAGCAGGCGATGAGGACAGGGGCGGAATACCGAGCGGCGTTGCGTGATGGGCGACGGGTCTGGGTAATGGGCGAAGGTTGGGTCGAGGATGTCACCACCCATCCGGCGACCCGCGCGATGGTGGATGAATATGTCGGTTGGTACGACCTGCATTTAGACCCGGCGTGGGTGGACATCGCGTTGCGGCCGCAGGACGCAATGCCATGGGCCTATGTCGCACCTCGAAATGCCGACGACCTCACCGGCATGGGGCGGTTCTTCTCCGCGACGACATTCTTGAGCGCCGGAAACATCACCCACACGCCGTGCTACGGGCACTTGATCGCACTGGGCCTACTCTGCTCGCTGCAGGAGCTCAACGTCTCAGCGGAGCAGATCGCCGCCGCGTCGCGATACCGCGAAATGATCGCCCACACCGGGCGGTTTCTGACCTTCTGCGGCGGCGCCCCCAACATCGGCACCCGTATGCGCGAGGACCCGCGAGAGCGGGTCGCGCTAAAGATCGTCAAGGAGACCGATGCCGGAATCGTCATTCGCGGCAAGATCGGCATGCACACCAGCCCGGCCTATGCCGAGGACGTCTATGTCGGCAGTCTGTCTGGCCTCGAAATCGGCGAGCATCGGGCCACCTTTATTGTCCCGGTCAACGCGCCCGGCGTCACCACGGTCTGCCGCAAGATTGCCGTGCGCGATGCCAACCCGTTCGCGGCACCTCTCAGCAGCCGTTATGACGAGCTCGACGGCCAGATGTGGCTCGATGACGTATTCATCCCGTGGGAGAGCGTCTTTCTGTTGGGTCCATCCCCCGAACCGGTGGTCCGCTGGCTGATCTGGCACCACCTCTACGGCTGGCTGTCAAAGGCCGAATTCACGCTCGGCCTCGCCCTCGCCTTGAGCCATGCGATGGGGCTCGTGCAAAACGAGGCGACGATCGAATACCTGGTCGATCTGGCGATCGAAGTGCAGACGGTGCGGAGCTGCCTGACCGCTACCGAGCGCGACCCCCAGTTCACACAAGAGGGCTACTGCGTCCCCAATCACGGCCATCTCTCGGTCGGCGGCATCGCAATACTGAAGGCGCGTCAGCGCATGGCCGAGATCCTGCGCATCCTGCCCGGATCCTCGCTCGTCGTAGCGCCATCCGACCGCGACCTCGCGGCACCCGAGATCGCCGCCGGGATCGAGGACTCGTTTGGCGGAGGCGGCTATACCGCCGTGCAGCGCTCGGCTTTGTTGCAGATGGCCTGGGATCACGTCTCATCGGCACTCGACGGCCGCGAATCGGCCTTCGAGCTGCATGCCAGCGGCGGCATCCCCGCTTGGCGCGGCAGGCTGCGGCGTAGCTTCGAGCGCTACAACGAGCTCGCCAACGCCGTGCTCCGCCAGCTCGACCTGCCGATGCCGGAAATCGATCTCAACAGGATCCGCGAAGTGCCCTGGGCGCCCCGCCGGCCGGTGACGCCGCCGCCACTCCAGGAGGGTCCCGCGCAGCAGCACGGTGAGGGCAAAAAGAAGGCGGGGTAAGCAGACACAAGTCTCCTCGTTCTCATACCCGTGGCGCTCGGCATTACGGGCGTAGCCGACGCTCCACCCTGCGGAATCCTTTACACCGACACCTAAATCTGGTGTTCTCGCGTGGGAGCCGGATAAGAATGGAAGATGCCGGCGGTGAGAGCCGCTTCCGCTAGCCTAGATTGTTCTGATTGCGATGAACTCGTTCCATAAATTGGTCGCTGAGAGCCGACGCTTACCGCCTATATCCTGGCGTCCGGTAAATACGGCTTGGTCCGGGATTAACCGTTTGTTCGCCCCTGATCGACTAGCATCGAGCCTGGTTTGGCCGCGGGGAACTCCGGGCCAGACCTGGGTGGGCGTGCGGCGTGGGGGATTGGGCCACCCGGCGCCGCTTGCCGAGACTGCCCCGGTTCATCCCGCACGGTGTCAATGACGACCGGTATCCAGTGCGAAAAGTGCA
>DATEQL010000941.1:0-8287 GCA_035272665.1 Allostellaceae bacterium | reverse complement strand
GAGCGGCTTGCCGTCAGGGCTCTTCACGTGACGCAGCGCGCCGGGCGCGTGGCAGACCAACGCGAAGGTCTTGCCGGCGGCCAGGAAGGATTCTACCAGCTTGATCGAGTTCTCGTCTTCGGCGAGATCCCACATCGGCCCATGACCGCCGGGGTAGAAGACGGTATCGTAGTCTTCCTGCTTAACGCTGTCGAGGCGCGCTGTGCTGTCGAGCTGGGCGTTGGCGTCGGCATCCTTCTCGAACCGGCGGGTGATGTCGGTCTGGAAACTCGGCTCGTTGCTCTTGGGATCGAGCGGCGGGCGCCCGCCTTTGGGTGATGCGAGGGTGATCTGGGCGCCGGCATCTTTGAAGACATAGTAAGGCGCCGCCAGTTCCTCCAGCCAGAAGCCGGTCTTACGGCCAGTGTTGCCGAGTTTGTCGTGCGAGGTCAGAACCATCAAGATCTTCATAAACTCCTCCTTTTGCGTGGGGCACTTCCTTTGGTGCTGTACGTCGGGCCCTAATTAACTTTTTCGCTACCCTTGCTCTGCGGGTGCCGCGGTCGCCTCCTTCGCAACCGCGGTGAGGGTTTCAGCCATAGCGTGAAGGGTCCGATCCAACCCGGCGTCGACGCGGTGACGCTGGGCGAGCCACTGCGGATCGTTGTAGGCAAGCCTGGTCGTCCCATCTTTGTCCTGCCAAACCAGCGCCTTGAGCGGGAGATCGATGCCGACGGTCTGCTCAGCCTGCATCAACGGCGTGCCCGCCCGCGGGTTCCCAAAGATAAGAATTTCGGTCGGTCGCAACTCCATACCGATCGCGGCCGCCGCGGCAGCATGGTCGATACGCGCCATGATCGAAATCCCGCGGGTTGTTGCCGCGGCAGCGAGCCGGTCCATCGTTTCCTTTGGACCGAAGCTGCTGATGCAGGTCACTAATCCGCTCGGTGTCATGGCAAAGACTCCATGGTAGCCGTCAACGCATGCGATCAACAGCTTCATCGGTCGACAGCACAGCGTGTGCGAGAAATTGATAATTGATCATCGCCGCTTGATAGCCGTCACCCCATACCGGATGCCGAGGTCTGGCAGTCGCGTCCTTGACCACTGCAACCTCAAAGCCCTGTTCGAGAAACTCGCGCAGATGGGATTCGACGCATATGTTCGCCAGCATGCCGCCAAGGATGATTTTACCGATCCCCCGTTTTCGCAACTGCAGGACTAAATCGTTGGTCTGAGGCCCCCACACTTTATGCGGGCTGACAACGATCGTCTTCCCGTCCTCGATGTAGGGCCTGAAGCGATCCGGCCAGTCTGCGCCTGAACTTGCGAACCCCTCCAAAGTCAGCGGTCCACGTCGCGCAAAAGTGTGGGTCCTGAATTCCTCAGTCTCGAGCGGCCCGTTGAACTTCCAGCCGCTGTCGGTCGGATAGAAATAATGCGGCGAGATAAACACTTCATACCCATTCGCCTTCGCGGCCTTAAAGATCCGTTCCATGTTCTCGACGGTGTGGTTTTCGGTGACGCTCGCCCCAACGGCCGTCCAATTTGCCCCTTTCTCGCTCAGCACGTCGTTTTGCGGGTCGATGAACACGACCGCGGTGTCGGTCTTTTCGATGTTCATTTGTGATCTCCTCAGCGTTCGGAAGCCGGGCGGTATTTCGGGCCGCGGCTAGAGTGACGCCACGACCCGATCCCACGACATCGGCTTATCCAGCCCGCCCTCGTAGCCGATATGCTCCACCACCAGCTCCCGGCCATCTTTCGTGTGAACGGTGATGCGGGCACTCAGCTCTTGCGGGAAACGAGCTGTGAGCTGCGCGTCAGGACGGCACTCGATCCGTGCGACCATCGGCTGCGCATCCGGCGCCTGAACCCGCTCCTCGGTCAATTGAGCGGGGCCGACTTGTCCGTCGAGCAATGCTGCAGAAATGAGGTATTTCAGATTGTAGTCACCCTGCTCCTTGTGCCAGGGGTGATCCTTCGAGCCATAGTTGCCGCCGCCGGCGAAGTCGTAGCCCGCCTGGAAGGTGTCGCGGCGCACGCGCTCGACCTCGGCCTCGACCAAGTTGTAGCGGCGCCGCAGGTCCATGGTTGCTTCGATCACCGGCTCGCCGTGAATCAGCGAGCAATTCTTCTTCAGGCCGTCTGCCTGACGAAGTCGAGTCATGCCCGCTCCCGTGTATTCCTTTGCGGTCGTTCTCCGCTGTGTCCCGGTCATCGGGCAGTCGCGTGCGGATCTCGGCCGCTCGGCGCTCGAGATCCTCGGCGGTTCGCAACCTCGCCTCCCACACCCAGTCAGCTCCCGCGTGTTCCGCATTAATGCGATGCCATGCTGCGAGCTTTTCCAATTTCTCGATTGTTTCGAACCGGTTTTCGCGCATCAGTCATCTCCCCGAACGGCACCGATCTATTTAAATTTGTGCTTCATCAGACAGTGGCGAATATTCGCGACTTGGCAGAGCCGTCAGCCAAGCGCTCCTTTGAGGGCGCCGACGGCTTGCGCTATGGCCCCGCGTGTCGCCGGGGTGTCGGCGAGCGCATTCAGCATAACGAAATCGTGGATCGTACCGTTATACCGAGTCGAGGTGACCCGGACGCCGGCATCCGACAACCGGCGGGCGTATGCCTCGCCCTCATCGCGGAGCACATCGTTCTCGTCGACGATGACAAGCGCCTCCGGTAGGCCCGCGAGCTCATCGAGGGAAGCGTTCAGCGGGGTCGCGGTGGGTTGTTTGCGCGCGGCGGGGTCGGGCAGGTAGGCGTCCCAGAACCATTGCATCGCCCGCTTCGTCAGCCACGGCCCATCCGCGAAGCGAGTGTAGGAAGGCGTGTCGAAATCGGCGTCGGTAACCGGGTAGAACAGCACCTGAAAGCTAAACTTGGGAGCGCGGCGTTGCCTTGCCATTAAGGTTAGCGCCGCCGCCATGTTCCCGCCGACGCTGTCGCCCGCGACCGCCAGGCGCGAAGGATCGATGCGCAAGTCTGCGCTATGATCAATCGCGTAGCAGGTAGCGGCGTATGCTTGCTCGATCGCGACCGGATAGCCGGCCTCCGGCGAACGGTCGAAATCAACGAACACGACAGCGGCCCCGGCGCCGACCGCGATTTCCCTGACCAAGCGATCGTGCGTGTTTCGGTCGCCCAGAATCCACCCTCCGCCGTGAATATAGATTATCGCCGGCAAGACATCGACGGTGCCGGCGGGTCGAACGATCCGTATTGGCACCGATCCGGTCGGGCCGACCGGGAAGGCGGTATCCTCGATTTGCGCGCCAGGCTTGCCAACCTGTATCGACTGTACCTGCACCAGGACGGAACGCGCCTCGCCAGGTGACAGGCTGTATATCGGGGGCGCGCCAGCCAACCCATCGATGAATTGTTGGGTGTGTAGCTCTAGCGTCGGCCGGTTTGCGTCGATTGTCATGAATGTTCTCCTAAGGCCTCGTGCTCGTTAGAAGGCCTTCGCCATGGTTCCGGTGAGCATATCGGCCTTGCGGTTGAGGGCCGCGATCAGACCGTCGAAGCCCTCGTTCCTGAGGACGGTGGCGAATTCCGAGCGGCGCGTCGCGACTTCGCTGATCGCGCTGTCGAGGTAGATGTCGGAGATCAACCAGCCGTCACCGGCCCGGCGCATTGCGTAGTCGACCTTGACCGGCTCTCCATCGGCTTTGATGATCCGGCTGCGCACCATGACCCCGGACGGAGCCGACTCTTCGCCGGTCACCTCCAGTTTCTGCCCGGCATAGCTGTCGAAGCGATCAGCATAAATCGCCGAGACGTACCGTCCGTAGCTCTCGGTCATCTGCTGGCGCTGAGCGTCGCTCAGACCGGTCCAAGACCGGCCGAGCGACAGCCGCGCCATCTCGGCGATGTCGAAGCTGCGGCGAATAACCGGGTCGAGTTTCGGTAAGCGCCCACTTTGGCCGAGGGTACGGCCGTTTTTCATCGTATTGAGCAGAGCATCATAGAGGCCCCGCACGGTGTCACCGCCGCTCGCCGGCGCGGCGTGGACCGCACAAGACAGCGTGCCGAGGCCGAGCCCGGCGGCAAAAGCCGCGACTTTCAGGAACCGCGCTTTCGATACCGTGTGTGGGTTCCTGGCTTGCATGAAGATCGATGCGAACGCGCATATCGTCATCTCGGCCTCCATCGGATCGGTGTCTCCCAATCTGGCCCCGCCCCGTGCGCCGGAGAAGTTAATCATTGCTAAATTGTGTGAAGAGCCGTTTGCGGCCTCTTGCGCGCGCGGTCATCGAGATTGGGTGAGGACCCTTCCGTCGATCTTTGCAAAGTTTAACGGTCACTATATGAATCCGCGGGCTGCGAGAACGGTGCCGCCGTGGACGACGAAACCTTCATCTTCGGATCGTTCCGGCTGATCCCGGCGCAGCGAGTGCTGCTCGACGACGGGAAGCCGCTGCGGCTCGGAAGTCGTGCGCTCGACATTCTGATCACCTTGGTCGAGCAGGCCGGCGAAACGATCTCCAGGGAACAGCTGATCGCCCACGCATGGCCCGATACGGTCGTCGATGACGGTGCCTTGCGGGTCCATGTCGCAGCGCTGCGCAAGGCGCTCGGAGATGGCCGAGCGGGCAGACGCTATGTCGCTAACAACCCCGGCCGAGGCTACGCCTTTGTCGCGCCGGTGACGCGGGAGCACCCGCCTCCGGCAACCGCCGCGCCGGACGGGACGGCCGAGGCCGGCAATCTGCCGGCGCTGCTCACGCGCGTCGTCGGGCGCGACGATGTCATCGCTGCACTGGCGACACAGCTCGTTCGCCGCCGTTTCTTGACGATCGTCGGCCCAGGCGGGATTGGCAAAACTACAGTGGCGGTCGCCGTTGCCGGTGCCGTGCGAGCCTCTTACAAGGACGGCGCCCGGTTCGTCGGGCTCGCCTCTTTGTCCGATCCTGAACTGGTGCCAAGTGCCCTTGGCGCAGCGCTGGGAATGCCTGCTTCAGGCGCTAATCCCGTGCAGGGGTTGTCCGCGTGGTTGCGCGATAAGACCGTGCTGATCGTACTCGACAGCTGTGAGCATGTGGTCGACGCGGCGGCGACACTGGCCGAGGCGGTGCTGAAGGCCGCACCAGGTGTCAGCATTTTGACTACGAGCCGAGAGCCCCTGCGGGCGGAGGGCGAGACGTTGCATCGCCTGGCCGCATTAGAACTACCAGTGAATTCGGTCGATCTCACCGCTGATGATGCGCTCGGCTATTCAGCCATCCAGCTGTTCAGCGAGCGTGCGAGGGCGGCAGTGGATGGGTTCGGTGTTGCTGATGCGGACGTGCCGGCAGTTCTGGAGATCTGTCGCCGGCTCGACGGTATCCCGCTGGCGCTCGAGCTGGCAGCGGCGCGGGTTGGCGTCTTTGGCCTGCGGGACTTGGCGGCGCATCTCGACGATCGTTTCCACGTTCTGACGAGCGGCCGGCGCACGGCTCTGCCCCGTCACCAGACGCTCGGCGCGGTACTCGATTGGAGCTATCAGCTCCTCCCTGAAGAGGAGCGTGCAGCCCTGCGTCGGCTCAGCGTGTTCGCCGGCAATTTCCCGTTGGAAGCAGCGGCCGCCGTCGCCGATCCTGGTTCGTTCGAGATCGTCGACGAGATCGCGAACCTCGTTGGCAAATCGCTGGTCGCAGCCGACCCTCGCGGCGAAGTTCCCCAATATCGCCTCCTCGACACGACACGCCTCTACGCGCTCGAGAAGCTAAAGAGCTCCGGCCAATTCCCGCAAGTCGCCCGGAGCCATGCCGAATATTATCTAGCCGTGTTTGCAAACGCCGAGGCCGAAAGTGAGTCGCGGCCGCAAGCCGAGTGGCTGGCCAATTATGGCCGGCATCTCGACAACGTGCGCGCAGCGCTCGATTGGGCATTTTCTCCGGAGGGTGACCCACATATTGGCGTTGGGTTGACCGTCGCGCTTGTGCCGCTATGGGAGCAGTTGTCGCTGCTAGGTGAGTGCCGAGAGCGGGTCGAGCGGGCGCTGGCGGTCCTCGAAGGCGATGAAGCGGCGACCCGCACGGCCACGTATGCAGCTTTCAAGGGCGCTCGGCTGGTCGCTAATGTACGGTGTCGGCCGCGCGCGAGAGGCAGGCCCCGCGTGGGCGACCACGCTCGAGCTCGCAAAGCGGCTCGACGACCGGCGCTACCGGCTGAGCGCGCTCTGGAGCTTGTGCATCGATCAATTCAACAATGGCGATCTTCGCGCCGCCCTTGAGTTTGCGCGACGGCATGCCGATTTGGCGGCACTATCCGACGACACGATCGACTTGATGATGGCCGATCGCCTTCTGGCCACGGCCCAGCACTACTTCGGCGATCAACGGGAGGCGCGCCACCATATCGACCGCGCGCTCGATCAGCTTGCGGCTCTGGCACTGCAGCCTCAGATCGTCCGTGTGCGGTTCGATATGCGAATATCGACGCATTATTTCCAGGCGCGCATCCTGTGGCTTCAAGGATTTGTCGAACAAGCGCTGCGGGTGGTCGACCGGAATATCGAGGAAGGGGCCGCCGGGCAAGCCTTGTCCTTTTGCAGCGTCCTTGGCCAGGGGGCGTGCCCGATAGCCTTCTGGGCGGGCGATCTCGATGCCGCCGAACGCTATGGAGCGATGCTGCTCGATCATACCGAGCGCCACCCGATACGTCTGTGGCACATCTGGGCCCGCTGCTTCAACGGGTTGGTGATCGCGAAGCGCGACGATCTCGGCGCCGGCCTCCAGGCGCTGCGCGGCGGGCTCGAACAAGCGGGCGATGCAAGGTATCTGCCGCGCTTTCTGCTTTTGCTGGGCGAACTGGCGGCGTGTCTCGGCCAGGCTGGTGAGGTGGCACCTGGACTGGCAATCGTCGAGGATATGCTCGCCCGCTGCGAAGCCCGCGACGAAGGCTGGTATATCGCAGAGTTGTTCCGCATCAGGGGTGAATTGATTTTATTGGAGGGCACGGCGGATGCTGCCGCTGTCGCCGAACAACATTTCCGGCGCGCCCTCGACTTGGCGCGCCGCCAGGATGCTCTCTTCTGGGAGCTGAGAACGGCGACGAGTCTCGCGCGGCTTTGGCTAGACCTGGGTCGCGCCGAGGAGGCGCGCGCGCTGCTGAGCCCGATCTACAGCCGTTTCACCGAAGGTTTCGCGACGGCTGACCTGCAACAGGCGAAAATGCTGTTGGAGCAGTTGACGTAACCCAGAAGGCAGGTAGGCGAGTCGCGTCTTGATGGCAAAAATACGTCGCGCAGGCTATTCGAACCGTTTTGCGACCGCCCTCTCGGGGGTAGATCTCGACAACCCGGCGACCGGGCGCGGGCGCACCGGCGGCACCGTCGTGGTACCGCGCATCACGGGCCGATCCGCCGGCTGCGGCCGGTCGAGCGGCGCGATGTCGAATTCCTGCGTGCCAACACTCCGGGGCTTTCCTGAAAGGGCCCACCACGAGGCGCGCAAACGAGCCTCGGCGAGGTACGGGGCGCCGATCAGCAGCTGACGATGTGTCGGGTGCTCTTTTACGGTGGGCCGGATCACCCCGATGACAGGCGATTTCGCCGCCGCCGAAACCGCGATCTCCAGCATCATCGAGTCGGCAACGAGCGCGGCCGCGCCGTTCTGGGCCACGGTCGGACAGTTCCTGCGCGGCAAGCTGTTGGTCGAACGCCACCAATTCGCGGAGGGCTTGGCCGTCCTTCGTGAAGCCTTCGACACCTGCAATCAGACCGGCTGGCGGCTCTCCTACCCTGAGTTTATGGGATCGTTCGCCCTTGCGCTCGCGGGATTCGGGCGGCTCGACGAGGCACACGATGCCGTGTGCGAGGCGATCGAAGCGGCCGGGGGAGGGGAAGACGGCCAACAGTGGTATGTCCCCGAACTGCTCCGCATCAAGGGCGAGGTGCTGCTGAGGCAAACCTCGAATCAAGCGGTTCAGGCAGCGGCAGATTGCTTTGCTCGAGCGGCTGAGATGGCGCGCGAGCAGGGCGCCTTGTTTTGGGAGCTGCGGGTCGCTCTCAGCCTTGCCCGGCTTTTGCGCGGTCAGGGGCGTTCCGCCGACGCAATGGCAGTTCTCCAGCCGGTTTACGACCGCTTCACTGAAGGCTTTGACACCGCCGTTCTCAAGGGGGCAAAAGCTCTTCTCGACGCCCTGCACTAGGGCGTGTCGTCGATTATTTCGGGTCTGCACGTGAAACGAGTCAACGTTGAGCCGATGCGTAGTAAAAAGAGTCTATACCTACAGTAATTTATGTGATTCATGGAGAGTCGGCTTGGCACAAGGCTGACCCATGAACCGATATGCACTTCGCGATGACCAATGGGAGCGAATC
>DATEQL010000940.1:0-2056 GCA_035272665.1 Allostellaceae bacterium | reverse complement strand
GGCCCGCCTCCGCGCCGCTCGCATCCGGCGGATCGAGGGTCAGTTCGGTCAGGAAACGCTCGCGGCTGGCGTAGCCGGAGGCAATCTGCTCGAGCTGGTCGAGGTCTCCGGCACGGGAAGCCGGATAATCGTAAAGACGCTTCATCAGCGGCTGATACCAGTCGCGCACGAGCCCGATCTGCCCTTGCCAGGGGGTATTCGCGTCGCGCAGATGTGCGATGACACGGCAAAGGCCGGGCCAGAGCAGGGTGGCGGCGGCCGGCGGCGAAAACCGTGCGAGTGCACCGGCCGCAAATGCCTCTTCCGATAGCTGTATGAGAACGGCCCGCGCGGTTGCGGGGCCAATACCAGGGAGCAGCTGCAGTGCCCGGAACGCGGCGACGCCGTCGCGCGGGTTCTCCGCCCAGCGCAGGATGGCGAGCACGTCTTTGACATGTGCGGCCTCGAGGAATTTGAGACCGCCATATTTGACGAAGGGAATATTGCGCCGGCCGAGCTCGATCTCGAGGAGGTCGCTGTGATGCGCGGTGCGGAACAGCACCGCCTGCCGGCGCAGCGCGGTGCCGGCCTCGCGGTGGTCGAGCACGCCGTCGGCGACATACCGAGCCTGCGCTGCCTCGTCCTCGACATTGGCCAGGAACGGCAGCTCTGCCGAAGCCTTGGTCGAATAGAGGGTCTTCGCGATCTGCTCGGTGGCCCCGGCAATCACCGTGTTCGCGGCATCGAGGATCGGCTGGGTCGAGCGATAATTGCGCTCCAGCGCGATGACCGCGGCCAGTGGCGAGAAACAGCGGGGAAAGTCGAGGATGTTGCGCACGGTCGCCGCGCGGAACGAATAGATCGATTGTGCATCGTCGCCGACGACGGTGAGGCCAGACCCGTCCGGCCGCAGCGCCAGAAGGATCTCGGCCTGCAGCCGATTGGTGTCCTGGTACTCGTCAACCAGAACGTGGTCGAAGCAACGCCGGATCTCCGTCGCGACAGCCGGTTCGGCCATCGCATGGCGCCAGTACAGCAAGAGGTCGTCGTAATCGAGGACGTTGTCACGCTGCTTGGCCACAACATAGGCCTCGAACAGACGACGTAGCTCACTTGGCCAATCGGCGCACCAGGGAAAACTTTGGGCAAGCGTCTCTTCGAGCGGGCACCCGGCATTGACCGTATAGGAGTAGATTGCCAGGCAAGTACCCTTGCGGGGGAAGCGGGAAGCCGTTCGGGCCAAGCCGAGCTCGATTCACACAAGGTCGAGCAGATCCGCCGAATCGGAGCGATCAAGAACGGTGAAGGACGGGTCCACCCCGATTGAAGGGGCGTGGAGCCGTAAGAGGCGGCTGCCGATTGAATGAAACGTTCCCGACCAGGGCAGGATGGCCGTCCTTGTTGATGAGGGACCGGTGCCGTCGCCGCGGGCTTCGGCGAGGATCCGGTGGGCTCGGCGCGTCATTTCGAGCGCAGCGCGCCGAGTGAAGGTCAGCAGCAACAGACGGTGCGGGTCGGCGCCGTTCAGGATCAGATGCGCGACTCGATGGGCGAGAGTCTTGGTCTTCCCGGTGCCCGCACCGGCCGCGATCAGCAACGCCGGAGGCGACTTTGCGCCGCCGCCGATGCCGTATTCGACAGCGCTGCGCTGAGCCGGGTTCAGGTCGCGCAGGTGCCGGCGGCCATCGATTGATCCCAGCGTCGTGTTCCTCGTCCGTTCCCCTCATCAGCGATAGCATCCAATCACCCGCGAAGCAATTAGCACGTTTGTCCGGACCAAGACCGAGGCCCGGATCTGATCATCGGCTCCTGGTGCGGTAGGAAGTTCCGGCCCGGGCGGGTGATGCTGCGGCCCGGCTTTCGACCGAACTCCGGCCGTGCGGCGCCAAGACCTCTATGAGATCAAATCATCCCTGATCTTGCAGCCCGGTCCCGCCGCTCTGACCGATGGCCTTGCGGAGCTTCCAGAGGATCGTCGAGCGGTGGGCGGTCAGAACTCGCGAGACTTCATCGATGGGCGCTAGATTACTAGATTAAGATGAAAGTACTTGGCGTACTGCCATTACTCGCGCCGATA
>DATEQL010000939.1:0-3932 GCA_035272665.1 Allostellaceae bacterium | reverse complement strand
AACCGCGCGCGGCTGACGGTCGAGCGCCGATTGCGCCCAGCCGAACCCGAGCCCGACCTCTGGCTGTTGTTCGCGCCGATCAAGCGGGCACGGCTCGAATGGCTGGTCGAGAAGGCGACCGAACTCGGGGTATCGGCGCTGTTGCCGGTGTGGACGGCGCGAACCCAGGTCGAGCGCCTGAACCTCGAACGGTTGCGCGCGCATGCGGTCGCGGCGGCCGAGCAGAGCGAGCGTCTGTCGGTGCCTGAACTGCGATCGCCGGAGGCGCTCGCCCGGGTCCTCGCCGTCTGGCCGATCGAGCGGTGTCTCGTCGTGTGCGACGAAAGCGGTGCCGGCGAGCCGATCTGGAGAGCCGCGGCGCGGCTCCCGGCGGGGCCGGTGGCGCTCCTCGTCGGTCCCGAAGGCGGGTTCGACCAAACGGAGCTTGACGCTTTGGCCAAACTCTCTTTTGTTAGCCGCGTCGGGCTCGGCCCGAGGGTGTTGCGCGCTGAGACCGCCGCTGTTGCGGCGTTGGCGGCATTCCAGGCGATCGCCGGTGATTGGCGCCGCGCTCGTATCCGCTGATTGTCGTTGCCGTTTATCTCGTTGTCTCGGGAGTTCCGCTGAGAATGACAACCGCCCCGAGCTCGCCAGGAGCGCCGATCACGGACAAGCGGCAGCTCGTCGAGTATCTCGAATCCGGATGCAAGCTGCCCGCGGCATGGCGGGTCGGCACCGAGCACGAGAAATTCGTGTTTCGCCGCTCCGATCTGCGTCGGGTGCCCTATGAGGGGCCGGATGGGATCGGCGCTCTGTTGCACGAGATGACCCGCTTCGGTTGGAAGCCGATCAACGAAAGCGGCAACACGATCGCACTGGCGAACGATGCGCAATGCGCGATCACGCTCGAACCAGGAGGCCAGTTCGAGCTGAGCGGGGCGCCGCTCGAGACTGTTCACCAGACCTGCGACGAGGTGCACGAGCACCTCCGCCAGGTGCGTGAGGTTTGCGACGAACTTGGGCTCGGCATGCTGGGGCTCGGCTTCGACCCGAAATGGCGGCGCGAAGACATCCCGTTCATGCCCAAAGCTCGTTACCGGATCATGCGCGATTACATGCCGAAGAAAGGGCGCCTCGGCCTCGACATGATGCTGCGCACCTGTACGGTGCAGGCGAACCTCGACTACGCATCCGAGGCCGATATGGTAAAGAAATTTCGGGTCGGCCTCGCGTTGCAGCCGGTCGCGGTCGCGTTGTTCGCGAACTCGCCGTTTGTCGAGGGACGACCCTCCGGCTTTCTCAGCCATCGCAGCCTCGTGTGGACCGATACCGACCCCGACCGGTGCGGCACCTTGCCGTTCGTCTTTCAAGACGGCTTCGGGTTCGAGCGCTATGTCGACTACATGCTCGATGTGCCGATGTATTTTTTTTACCGGAACGGACATTACATCGATGCGAGCGGCCAGTCTTTCCGCGATTTCATCGCCGGCAGGCTGCCGGCGCTGACCAACGAGGTCCCGCTGATAGGCGACTGGGCCGACCACCTGACGACGGCGTTTCCCGAGGTGCGGCTGAAGACGTTTCTCGAAATGCGCGGGGCCGACGGCGGTCCGTGGCGCCGGCTCTGTGCGCTGCCCGCCCTTTGGGTCGGCCTACTCTACGATTCGGCAGCACTCGACGCGGCGTATGATCTCACCGCGGACTGGACCGCCGAGGAGCGCGAGGCGATGCGCCGGGATGTGCCTCGCCTCGGGCTCGCCACACCGCTGCGGACGCGGACATTGCGCGACATCGCGCTCGAAATGCTCGAGATCTCCCGCGAAGGGTTGCATCGGCGAGCGCGACGCAACACGGCAGGGGAGGACGAGACGAATTTTCTCGACCCGCTCTTCGCGATCGCCGGCTCGGGGCGCACCCCGGCCGAAGAGCTGCTCGAGGATTACCGCACCCGCTGGGGCGGCGACGTCGATCCTGTGTTTACCGATTACGCTTATTAGGATCAGTTTGAAGGGGCACCAGAGCGCATTTCACACACCATTCCCGGGGGACACATCCCCGCGCCACTTATCGGAATACAGCGAAAATTGCGTTTTCGCGTAGAACAGCCTAGAAAGGCCGTCAGAATAGCAAGGTTTTCCAGTCGCTTAGACCGCAAATTCGTTACGCCTCGGATCAATCAAATTTTTCGCGATATCAATGAATTAAAACCGCCCTAACAACCGAATAACAATGGAAGTTTCGCCAGGCGGAGATAAGGCAATTGTCGGGGAGCTGCGCGGGCGCCTCAAACCTGCGCGCACCGAGGGGTTTGAGACATCCGGGTTAGTCCTGGGGTTAGCCCGGCGCGGGCACGGGAAGCGGCGGCAGGCTCTCGATCATCTGTGAGCCGTTGCCGAGACGCATCGCAGGCCATACCTCTGGATGTTCCATCGCGGCATCCGGGGCGTGAGCAGAGAGCGACATCCAGCGCTCGCGATCCCATGAGGTGATGGCGATTTCGGCGCGCAACCGCGTCCCCGGGGGTGGCGCGGTGATCCCAAGCGCCGACCACGGGATCACCATTTCCGCGGTGATCCGGGGCTGGTCAGCACCGAAATAGGCGGCTTCGGCGCCGCTGACTTCGGTGCAGCCCCAAGTAATCGCGATCTGCGCCGCCCCCGCGCAGAGCTGCGCTCTCATCGGTGGATGGTCGCGGAGCTTGGTCCGCGGCGGGATAAAGAATAAGGTGAAACGCTGCGGCCCCGCACCGAAATCGACGCCGAGCTCCACCCGATAGGCGTCGACGAGCGGGAAGGCGCCGTCATAGGCCAGAAGATCGGGTTCGAAGTAGTCCTGACCGATCGTCGCCAGCGCGAGACCGTGCTCGCTCCAAGAAAGGTAGGCTTCGCCGAATTCGACGGCACCTGGGGAGGCTGTCAGCCGCGGCAGCAAGCTCGCCGGCTTGGGCCAGTCGGAAAGCGAGTTGCCGTGGACTAAAATCGATGCGTGCGGCAGCACGAACGTCGTGCTTCCCGGAGTCGGGACCGCTGCTGATGCATGGATCCGCGGCGCGCGTCGGTTTGCCGCCGCGAGCGCCGAAGTCAGGCGCTCATAAGGCCGGTCGTTGATGTCGACGAGCCCAAAATCGTAATCCTCGCCGTCCGGCCGCCCGCCTTTCGGATGGTCGTAGTACATGAACCAATGGGCGCCGACCAGTTCGGGGATCGCCGCGAAATTCGCGGTCGCCGCGGCGGCGCCAGCCGCCCGCTCGTCTTGGGTTTCGACCGTCATCAGATGGCCGTTGTTGCGATTCCCGGTGCGGTTCTCGCGCGCCGCAAAAAACCATTCGGAAACGAGAACCGGCTTGCCGCCCGACAATTTTCGCAAACCGTCAAAGAAGTAATCCGCGATCCAGCCGTCGCCGCTATCGACGTTGTAGTTGGTGGCGATCGCGTCGACATGCGGCGCCATCGCCCGCACCGCCGCCGGGTCATAGTAGATCGGCAGCCGGTCACCAAAATACAGCGCATCGGGATCGGCCGCCCGGATCGCGCGTTCGGCGAGAGCGTAGTAATGGTCGGCGACCATGCCCGTCCATTCGCGCACGACATGGATGCCGCCGCCGCCGGGCCTCATTCGTGTCGATTGGGTGGTAGCGAGGAGCTGATCCCATGAATCAACCCCCACCGGCGGCAGGAAATCAGCGGCAAATCGCGACCAGTCGCCAGCATAGTGCCGGCGCAGCAGCTCTACCCAGCGCTGCTTAGTTGTCGAGGTCGCCGGCTTCGACGAATAGAAAATAAACAGCGCGCCCGCCCACCAGCCGACCTCGTTGTCGGAGAAATAGCCGATCCGGTAAGGGCTGGAGCGATAGGGCGCGGTGAGACGCATCGCCTCGGCCTTGACCCGCGCCACGGCCGCCGGATCGAAAGGATCGAACCAATGGAAGCGGGCAAGCCGGCCGAGCTCGAGAT
>DATEQL010000938.1:0-2253 GCA_035272665.1 Allostellaceae bacterium | reverse complement strand
GCTCGCTGACGGCGGGGGCGCCGGTGTTGTGGTGCCGCGAGTGCCTCGCGGGCGGCACGGTGCGCGCCATTGTCGCCAACTCGGGCAACTCCAATACTTTCACCGGCCGCGTCGGCAAGGAGGTCGTCGAAGCCACAGCGGCAACCGCCGCGCGCTTGCTTGAATGCGACCCGAAACAGGTGTTCGTCTCGTCGACGGGCGTGATCGGCGAGCCACCGCCGGCGGACAAGATCGTCGGTGCCTTGCCCGAGCTTGAGCGGGCGCTCTCGGCGGATGGCTGGGAGGTGGCGGCACGGGCGATCCTGACGACCGATACCTTTCCCAAGGGAGCGACCGCGACGGCCGCGATCGACGGCGTCGAGGTCCGCATTAACGGGTTCGCCAAAGGGTCCGGCATGATCGCGCCGGACATGGCCACGATGCTCGCTTACGTCTTTACCGACGCGGCGCTGCCCTCGGTCGTGCTGCAGCCGCTTCTTACCGCAGCGGCTGACCGGTCGTTCAATTCGATCACGGTCGACGGCGATACGTCGACCAGCGATACGGTGCTCCTCTGCGCCACCCAACAGGCGGCGCACCGCCCGGTAGCGAGCCCGGGTGATCGGTGGCTCGCGGATTTCCGCCGGGCGCTCGATCGGGTCATGATCGATCTCGCCCAGCAGATCGTGCGCGACGGCGAAGGTGCCGAAAAATTCGTGACGATCGAAGTGACGGGCGCGGCAACGACGCGCGCCGCACGTCGGATCGGGCTCACGATCGGCAACTCGCCGCTGGTCAAGACCGCGCTCTCGGCCGGCGACCCCAATTGGGGCCGTATCATCATGGCAGTCGGCCGGGCCGGCGAAAAGGCCGATCCCGACCGCTTGTCGATCTCGATCGGCGGCATCCCGATCACCGCGGGCGGCGGCCCGGTCCCCGGCTATGACGAGACGCCCGTGGCCGAGCACATGAAAGGCCGCGAGATCGAGATCGCCGTCGATCTCGGCATCGGCCGCGGCAAGGCGACCGTGTGGACCTGCGATCTGACCCATGGTTACATCGACATCAATGCCAGCTACCGCAGCTGAGACGCGCATTGTTCTGGTCGCGGCGGTGGCGCTGGTCGACGCCGACGGACGGCTGCTGCTGGCCGACAGACCAGCGGGTAAATCAATGGCGGGCTTGTGGGAGTTTCCCGGCGGCAAGGTCAACCCGGGTGAGACCCCCGAGGCGGCGCTGATTCGCGAGCTCGCCGAGGAGCTCGGCATCGATGTCGCGGCGAGCTGCCTCGCCCCGTTCACCTTCGCCTCCTATTCCTATCCCGACTTCCATCTGCTGATGCCGCTCTATCTCTGCCGCAAATGGTCGGGGAGCCCTGCGGCGCAGGAAGGCCAGCGCCTCGCCTGGGTGCGGCCGGCGCGGCTCGCCGACTATCCGATGCCGCCGGCCGACAAGCCATTGGTCGCGATGCTGCGCGACCTGCTGTAAATCCAGTCGACCTACAAAAGGTGATGTTTGCCCGGTGGGCAAGGCCGCGCCCGCAATATGCGTGGCGGAATATCCGCCTGGGGGGTTCGCTCCTGAGAGCTGTTTTGCCGTCTGCCCCGGTGATCGGCTGGCCCTGAAGATAGGGCAGCTCGCCGTCGCGCAAGGGGCCTTCGAGGTAATAGCGAACCGCCCCATCGTCATCGCGAACATAGCAAGACCTGTCCAACGGCCTGGCCGCAGGATCGTTTCCGGGCGGCGCAGTCTCGTTAAAAAACGGCGCGTGTATTCGCCATCGCAATCGTCGTCCACGCCACGATCCCTGCCGCGAGAATGGCGGTCGAAAAACGAATCGGATCTGCCATGCAGGTGATGTCTTATGTTTTGATCAAATGGCATGATGGCGCCGGTTGGTTAACAAATGTTTTGAATTCGATGGCTGTTGGTTACAACGGGGTGCCGAGCCGGCCGATCGCCGGTAATTTTAACGCCGGCGCCTTGAAGTCGAAGCCGATCGTCAGCCCGAGCAGGTTGAACTCCACCCCCTCGTTGGTCGCGACGAGCAGACCGGCGACGCCAAAAAGCGAGATCTGGAACCCCGTGCCGCTCGGCGCCGCGTCGAAAACTGCACCACCTGGCAGAAAGTCCTTCCCTAGTGCATTCGCCGGCAATGACAGACCGAGTTCGGGGACCGAACGCGCGATGTAGGCGGTGAAGGTGTTGCTGTTGGGGCCCGGCCAGGCGCGATAATCGTGCGGATACGGGTAACGCGCAACGGCATCCCGGATC
>DATEQL010000937.1:0-7602 GCA_035272665.1 Allostellaceae bacterium | reverse complement strand
TCCACAACAGCCCGGATGACCTGAAGGGCAAATATCCGTGGGCCGAAGACGGTCCGATAAGATCGCCCACGACGCACCCCAAGGGCTCCGCCACCGCCTCGATTTCGGCGGTCGTCACCGGGCCGCCGACGCGGTCTTCGCGGAGCATGCCTTTCCTCGGTGCGAACCGCCATCCGCCCGAATCGGGCCAGGGCCGTTCGGCGACTTCCAGTTCAATAAGTTGGTCGCTTAGGTACCTCCCGCTCGCCGTCGAGCCGCGCGAACGGCTCCGAACTCCGCAGCTTCCCTTATCCCTGCAACATCGCGTCTACTGGTTTCCCTTGGTCCCCAACTCCACCGCCATCCGCACAGCACTGGTATCCTCCAATAATCCAAAATGATCCTACCGAAAGAGACCCGAGATCCAAAACATTGCTATATCCGGACGGATTTTTGACGCCGACATTGCGGGTCTTTA
The DNA here is from genome assembly GCA_035272665.1 of Allostellaceae bacterium. GTDB lineage: Bacteria > Pseudomonadota > Alphaproteobacteria > ATCC43930 > CGMCC-115725 > AP-15. The sequence continues at coordinate 7,145 of DATEQL010000937.1, read as the reverse complement.
GAGACGGCTTTGCACGCACCATTGCGACGCGAAAAAGGGGGACTGCCGCGCCGCAGGCGAGCGGAGTTCTCTTGCGGGGACCGAAGGTTCGAATCCGTCTCCCTCCGCCAGTGAGTCTGTCTTAGCAGTGAATCCCGGGGTTGGCCCGGACTAGATCCGCCGGGCACCATCGCGCTGTGATGGAAGTCGTCGCTCAACAACGCGTCGAGCCCATAACCGCCGCGCTCGGCCGGGCGCACCAGCCTGGCCTGCTGCGACGCCGATCTCGCCCTCGGCGATTGCCATCCAAGGAAATGCCGAGGCACCCCGGGCGGAGGGTTGCTCGGGAGGCGGGTCGCCTGGGAACTCGGCGTACAGGGTGAAGTTCCCGTCGTCCTGGGGCTCCTGCGTAAATGTCCCGTTGTCGGCGGCTATGGTGTTCGCCATCATCTGCAACGCGCCGGGCGGGACATCGGTGAAGACACGAGTGATCATCTGCGGGCCTGCCTTTGGCAAATACCGATGTCGCGCTTCGCGGCGAGGATCATCATCGAACACGCTATGTGGCGTCGATATTCGGGTCAAGATCAGGGCCGGGCCGCGTCGGGGGTCAGGATCGTCGCCACCGGCCCGGGATCGCGGCGCCGCGCCAGGATGTTGAGTTTAAAAGGGTGCTTTCGCCCGCCGTTGTGGCTCGGGCCTTGTCACCGCTCGCTTCAAAAGTCGCAAAGCGGCAATATGTTAAACTCGCGGCGACACAAGAAATATTCCCCCTTGCCTAGCGCAGGCCTGTTCGGCCGCTCCTTAAGGGATGCTGTCAAAAAAGAGCCGGACGTTTCTTTGCGACACTTGTGATAGCCTTGCGTCCGTCAGCGAGGTTCGGAGGTTGTCAAACGCTGTTACGAGCAGCAGTGACAACCTCCACGCGAGACCCGCCTATGCCATCCGGGTATGCGTTACCCGTATGGTGATGTGCCACCGCCAAAACCGGAGGTCGAGGCGGATCGGTATCTTGATCATGTTGGTACACTCCTAGTTTCTACACAGCGGCAGGCCCGGACAATCACTCCGACCTGCCGCATTTTCCTTATCAGATCACAGGTCAAACTTGCGTCTCTCGTAGGTCTAAAGAACGTCACAATTAGGGGCACGTTTTCTAGATTTAGTAGGCCGGTGCCACGCGCGCCTCGCGCCGAAAGACGCATAAACTGGGCGTCTTACGAGATTTATTTCGAGCGAGGTTTTCCGGCTGCCATCAACTTAGCATCGAGAGCAGCTTTGCGTGCTTTCGCCTCTGCTGGCTTTACGTAATAATGGTCAAACATCTCGTCGAGTATGTCCAAACACCATTCTGCCTCGCCCGGTTCTACCGCGAGGACTTGGAGGGTCGTTTGATCAGTTATCCGATGGGCTGCGAAGTTTCCGAAGTTTCGGATCACATCGACAGTCTGTCTCAGCGCTGAGGGGATTGCTTTGGCCGGGTCTTGTTCATTGAGAAGCGCATCGATCTGAACCGCCAAATCTCTCTGGGCGTAGCCCTGCCCTTGCAAGATTGTCTGCAAACAGCGGCGGGAGAGAGCGGCGGAGGCCTTGTTGCTAATGGGCAAGACCTTACACGCTTCCTCATAGTCTTCCTTGATGTCCGGCGGCACGTCTTTCGGAGTCGGCTTGCGGAACGTATCTACTGGGTAGACGCGGAAGTTCTCCACGGGCCTCCACTCTGCACCACCACCTTGACCTGGAGGATGCAGGATGAGGGTGGATTTTTGTAGGTCAAATATTGAGTGTTTGCAGGCTGGGCAAATGGTGCCTCTCGTTCTCCACAGAAACGGAGGGTCAACGAGTGAGTTATTCTGGCTATCGATTTGAGTCCAGCTATCATGAAACGCTTTGCCACAGTGTGGACAATCCATTTTAACTCCCTTCTACGCAAAGTACGCCTCGGCCCTGCGCGCGACCGAGACGCCAATTTCCGCGTGTATATATTTCCCCGTCGTCCGTGTTTAAATGAGGGTGGGGGAAGGGAAGTCGGGCGGCCCTCGCATGAATGCGATGGTTACCTAGATGTTGTGTCTCCGCCGTATGCCTGCGGCGCTGTCATGTCAAAGTCGCATAATTCGTTGTTATGCAAAACATTTTGAAGAAATTATAAACAATTAAATCACTCCGACCAATATATTTCGCTGAGGTGAGCGTTGATAGTTTAAATAGAGCCCCTTGCGGGATCCGCCAGTACTTTCCTGGACGGCTTTTACTGTGTCGTCGTCGAACACTAGATATTGACCGTCACCCGGGCCCCGGAACCCCAGTCTCGGATCGTCGAGCTGCAATCCCAGGCGCCGAGAGCAGCTCCCGAAGTGGCGCTGATCCTGTCGAGCCGAGCTGCGCCCCGCGCCCCGGAGCCGTTCCCCCACGGTCGCGAGCGCCAACTGACACGCTGTGCCCGCATGATCCCGGTAGCGCCCCAGGATCTTAATCTTCATCATACCGTGATGCCGCAAGAGCCAAAGGCGAGCACACCAACCGAGGTCCTCGCCGGTCTGGTCGAGCGCGTCACCTTCCACAACGAAGAGAACGGCTTCTGCGTGCTCCGCGTCAAAGCCCGCGGTCAGCGCGACCTCATCACCGTCCTCGGCCACGCGGCGATGATCTCGGCTGGCGAGTTCGTTCAAGCCAGCGGAACCTGGGTCAACGACCGCACGCACGGCGTCCAGTTCAGAGCCTCATTCCTCAAGGCTGCAGCGCCGACGACGATCGAAGGGATCGAGAAGTATCTCGGCTCGGGCATGATCCGCGGCATAGGGCCGATCTATGCGAAGAAGCTTGTGCGCGCCTTCGGCGATGCCGTGTTCGACGTTATAGAGCAGGAGCCCGATCGCCTGCGCGAGGTGACCGGGATCGGCCCCAAACGGGCGGAGCGCATCGTTGGCGGCTGGGCCGAGCAGAAGGTCATCCGCGAGATCATGCTGTTCCTGCACAGCAACGGCGTCGGCACCTCTCGCGCGGTGCGGATCTACAAGACCTACGGCGCCGAGGCCGTCCAGCTCATCTCGGAGAACCCCTATCGCTTGGCCCGAGACATCCGCGGCATCGGTTTCCGCACCGCCGATCAGATCGCGGCCAAGCTCGGCATCGAGAAGACCGCGTTGATCCGCGTGCGTGCCGGCATCGCCTACGCGCTCACCGAGGCAATGGACGAAGGGCATTGCGGGCTGCCTGCCGAAGAGCTGATCTCGCTTAGTCAGACCCTGCTCGAAGTACCGACAGAGCTCGTTGAAACGGCACTCGGCCTCGAGCTCGAGAGTGGCGCCGTAATCGCCGATGGCGTCGAGGGCCGCCGTTGCATCTTCCTCGCCGGGCTATACCGGGCCGAGCGGGAGATCGCCGAAAAGCTCGAGGCGCTCGCAGTCGGAAGACCGCCTTGGCCGGCGATCGATGCCGACAAGGCTATCCCCTGGGTCGAGCAGCGGACGAAGCTGGCGCTTGCCGATAGCCAACGAGGCGCTGTTCGCGTCGCTCTCGCTTCCAAGGTGCTGGTGATCACCGGCGGGCCCGGCGTTGGCAAGACGACCCTGGTCAACTCCATCCTCAAGATCCTGCTCGCGAAGACCGTGGAGATCGCGCTCTGTGCGCCGACCGGCCGCGCCGCCAAGCGCCTCTCCGAGAGCACCGGGCTCGAGGCGAAGACGATCCATCGCCTGCTCGAAACCGATCCGAGGACCGGGAGCTTTCGGCGCACCGAGGAGGCGCCGCTCGACTGCGATCTGTTGGTCGTCGACGAGATGTCGATGGTCGATGTGCCGCTGATGCGCGCCGTGTTCCGCGCTCTGCCGACCCGGGCAGCGCTGTTGTTGGTTGGCGATGTCGACCAGCTGCCTTCGGTCGGGCCAGGACAGGTTCTGGCCGACATCATCGCTTCCGGCGCCGTGCCGGTCGTGCGGTTGACCGAGATCTTCCGCCAAGCCGCCGAGAGCCGCATCATTACCAACGCGCACCGCATCAACCAGGGCCTGATGCCGGATCTCGCCCCGGCGGAGGGCGGCGACTTCTACTTCGTCGATGCAGCGGACCCTGATGAGGGGGTGCGCAAGCTCTTGGCGATTATGCAGGAGCGGATCCCGAAGCGCTTCGGGCTCGATCCGATACGCGACATCCAGGTGCTCTGCCCGATGAACCGTGGCGGTCTCGGTGCCCGCTCGCTCAATATCGAGCTGCAGAACGCGCTGAACCCGCCGGGCGAGATCCGCATCGAGCGGTTCGGCTGGACCTTCTGTCCCAGCGACAAGGTCATGCAGATCGAGAACGACTACGACAAGGAGGCCTACAACGGCGATCTCGGCATCGTATCGCACATCGATATGGAGGAGAGCGAGCTCACGGTCGATTTCGAGGGTCGAGAGGTGGTGTACGGCTTTGGCGAGCTTGATGAGTTGGTTCTTGCCTACGCGACGACTATCCACAAGAGCCAAGGGTCCGAGTACCCGGCGGTGGTGATCCCGCTGACAACGCAGCACTATGTGATGCTGCAAAGGAACTTGGTCTACACGGGCGTGACGAGAGGCAAGCGCTTGGTTGTGCTCGTCGGGCAGCGGAAGGCACTCGCGATCGCGGTGAAGGGTGCTCAGACGAAGCGGCGGTGGTCGAAGCTGGGAGAGTGGCTTCGGCGACAAGCATTGATCTCGTACGAGCGACAGATCGAGGGACCCAACGGGTGACGATCGGTGATCGATGGGCGTTCAAAGCGAGGTTTCGTGCGCGCGCCTACGGCTGGCGCGGTTCGGCTCTTGCCACCAAACGGCTTAAGGAGGCGGTCCGAGAGATCAATTCGGTCGCCAAGTCGGACCCTGTGCTAGCGGCAGAAGGCTGTGTTTCGCTAATGGAAAGGCTATGGCCCGCCCTGGAGGGTATTGATACGTCTTCGGGTGCCCTCGGTGGCGCCGTCCATCGCACACTTGACGAGCTGATCCCCGTACTGATCTCGGCTCCGGCTGACGTGCTGACGCGGAGCGCATGGCTTGAACGGCTGTTCCAGGCGGTCATGGACGATGGTGTGCAGTACCTCTCGCCGGTCGAGGACCGGTGGGGCGAGATCGCCGTCTATCCCGAACTCATGATCGAATACGCGGAGCGGTTTCGCGCTTTGATTCGGCGCGTATGGCTCGAGGAGCCACCCGGCGGTCACGTCATCGGTACGGCGATCTGCCTGTCCTGTTTGCTAGAAGCGGGGCGATACGGCGACCTAATCGAGCTGTTGGCGTGCGCTCGGATGAGGTGGTGGCATTGGCACCGCTTCGGAGCCGAGGCGCTCGCGAGGCAAGGAGAGTGGGATGCCGCGATCGCGTACGCCGATGGCTGCCGCAGCCGGCAAGGTAATGATGACCGCTGGATCGATCGCTTCTGCGAGGACGCGTTGATCAAGAGTGGTCGGGCCGACGAAGCCTACCACCGGTATGGCCTGAAGGCGGCGACCGGCCCGACCTACCTTGCGGTCTACCGTGAGACGATCAAGCGATACCCTGAACGGGACCGACGGCAAGTGTTGCTGGACCTGATCGAGACGCGGGGTGACCGCGGCAAGTGGTTCGCCGCAGCGAAGGACGCTGGGTTCCTTGAGGTCGCCCTCGCATGTGCGCGAGACTTCGCGGCCGAGCCGTCGACCCTCGTGCGCGCCGCGCGGGACTTCGCTGCCAAAGAGCCGAAATTCGCGGCCGAGATCGGGGTGGTCGCCCTTGTGCGCCTGCTCAGCGGCAGTGGTTATGATCCCGAAGTCTCGCTCGTGCAGGAAGCCCTCGGTCATCTCCTCGACGCGGCATCGCGCATCGGAGCGCGGAATTGGGCGATGGAGCAGGTGCAAGCGCTTGTCGACGGCCCCTGTCAATTGAGCCGAAAACACCTGCAGCGATTCCTGGCCCAATGCTTGGTGGGTTGCGGCGAGGAGCCGGTTGAGGACTTGCCTACGAAGCGGAAGTAAGCCAAAGCGCGAAGCCCGAGTGAGGTGAGTTCGGGGGGACGCCGCTTTCGCGACGGGTCCGACTTGTCGTCGACAGGGTAATGGCGCACCCCGCGTTTACCGTTAGAATGGGCACCTAGAGCCGATTATCCTTTCGGCCCGTGCGGTGGGAGACCGCTTTGGCCACGGAACGCGTCGAACGCAAGCTGGCCGCCATTCTGGCCGCGGATGTCGCGGGTTACAGCCGGCTCATGGGTGCCGACGAGGAAGGGACACTTGCGCGGCTCAAGGCGCATCGGCGCGAACTGATCGACCCCACGATTGCCGAGCATCGCGGGCGCATCGTCAAAACAACGGGCGACGGCATGCTTGTCGAGTTTGCGAGCCCCGTCGAGGCAGTGCGTTGCGCAAGCGAGATCCAGAAGGCGATGCGCGAACGGGAGGGCTCTCTCCCCGCGGACCAACGGATCGAAATTCGGGTTGGGATCAACCTCGGCGATGTGATCATCGATGAGGACGATGTTTACGGCGACGGCGTGAACATCGCAGCACGGTTGGAGGCGCTCGCAGACCCGGGCGGTGTGGTCATATCCAGCGCGGTGTTCGAACAGGTGCGGGATCGCGTGTCTGACAGTTTCGAGGATCTCGGGGACCAGCAGGTCAAGAACATCGCCCGCCCGGTGCGGGTATATCGCGTGGTGACGGAGGGCCGCGGCGAGGCTGCAACAGGGCCCGCACCGCTGCCGCTCCCCGACAAGCCGTCGATCGCGGTATTGCCGTTCGCCAATATGAGCGGCGATCCGGAACAGGAGTATGTCGTCGACGGCATGGTCGAGGAAATTATCACGGCGCTCAGCCGCATCCGCTGGCTCTTCGTGATCGCCCGCAACTCGACTTTCACCTACAAGGGCCAGGCGATCGACGTGAAGCAGGTCGGGCGCGACCTGGGCGTCCGATATGTCCTGGAAGGCGCGGTGCGCAAGGCCGGAACGCAGGTGCGTATCACCGCGCAGCTGATCGACGCGCTCACCGGCGCGCATCTCTGGGCAGACCGCTTCGATGGCTCGTTGGAAGAGGGGCGGCATTGGTGGTCAGTGACCTTGACGCGAACCGCTGCGCGCAGGCCGCCGCTACCTGCGGCGCGACCGTGGCGGCACCCGAGGAAATCCACACCCAGCACGTCGACGTGTTCGCCCCGGCGGCGCTCGGCGCGGTG
>DATEQL010000936.1:0-2896 GCA_035272665.1 Allostellaceae bacterium | reverse complement strand
TTCGGCGGCGCGATCGTCATCATGTATTTCGTGATCGCCTACGACATCTGGCCGCATTTGACCGGACGTGCGCTGGAGAGCTTCGGCCTGATGCGCGCTCAGCTCTGGACATGGTTCGTGGGCATGATCGTGCTGACCTTCCCGTGGCACTGGGTCGGCATTCTCGGTATGCCCCGACGGATGGCATTCTACGACTACACCGACCCGGCGATCGCCACGCAGGCTGCATGGGTGACGATGTCGGTCGTCGGTGGCGCGATCCTCGTGCTCTCTGGTGTGCTGTTCTTCATCGTGCTGGTGCGCGGGCAGACGGCACCACGCACCGAGCCGGCAACCTACCGCTTCAGCGTCGCGGTACGCCCGCCGCGCGCGTTGCCGGCTGCGCTCAACGGCTTCGGGCTGTGGCTCGGCCTAATGGTGGCCCTGACCATTGTGAATTACGGCTTTCCGATCGCGCATTCCCTGGTAACGCCTGGCACGGCAGTTCCAGCCATCAAGGTCGGAGAGCGATGGTGACTCGCGAAAGAATCGCGTCCCTTCGTAATCCGTGGTTCACCGCCAGCGTCGGGATTACCGTTGCGATCGCGCTTGTCGCAGCCGTCGTCGGTTTCATCTGGTTGCCGCTCCAGCACCCGGGCGAGCGGTTTACAGATGTCTGGGACGCCATTTGTAGTGCCGCTGGGCTCGTTCGGAACGCACCTTCCGGCGCCCAAATCGTCCGCGCCGATTATCTGACGACAAGCGTCGAGATCGACCCGCAGATGCTACAAGGCGCGAGCGCGGAATCGATCGGGCGAGGGGCAACTTTGGCTCTGCGCTGCACGATGTGCCATGGCGCCCGCGGCCTGAGCCAAGCCGATACTCCCAATCTCGCCGGGCAATACCCGGTCACGATCTACAAAGAGCTCGTCGACTTCAAAACGGGCGCGCGCGCCAGCGCGGTGATGGCCCCACTTGTGGCCGACCTCAGCGACGCAGATATGCGAGATCTGGCAGCCTATTACGCCTATTTACCGCGCGTCGCTAGCTCGGGTTCTGCCGCCGGTGAGCCGCCGCTCATCGTCGCAAGCGGGGCACCCTTACGCGGGATCGCACCGTGTGGGGCCTGTCACGGCGAAGTCGAGAGCAAAGCCAGCGCTGCGTGGCTCGAGGGACAGCCTGCGATCTATCTGCGCACTCAGCTCGGAGCTTTCGCGACCGGCGCTCGGCACAACGACATCGACGAGCAGATGCGCAACATCGCGCGCCGGATGACGGCGGCTGAAATCGCTGTGGCAAGCGAGTTCTACGCGGCCCGTCCTTAGGCGGGTGATACTCGCTGTCCACGATGGCCGACAGCCGTGTGCCAACCGCAGGTGTTGTTACGAAATCCAAAAGCCGGACGATGGCGCTGAGCAATCTAGGGAAATCGGGGTGATGTCGGTTGACATCCTCCAGGAAGACTTAAGTGTTAGCCGAGAAGGCTCGGCACGGCGGCGGTTTGGAGATGGGATGGAATACAGGCTGTTCACGAATCTTGCCCTCCTGACCCTCACCCTCACCGTGCTCCCCCTAGGGGTTGCCGCCCAACCTGCGCCCGCCGGGCCGCCGGCGGTCGGGGTGGTGCGCGCCGAACGCCAGCAGATGACGCAGACCGACGAATTTATCGGCCGCATCCAGTCGATCGGGCGGGTGGCGCTGGTCGCCCGGGTCAGCGCGTATCTCGAAAAGCGGGCCTTTGTCGAGGGCGCCGAGGTCAAGCAGGGCGATCTCCTCTACCTCCTCGAGCAACCGCCGTTTCAGGCGCAGGTCGACGCCGACAAGGCCAATGTGGCGCAGCTAGAGGCGCAGCACACCTACGCCCAGCAACAGATAGCCCGCTCCCAGTACCTTTTGAAAACGCCCGCCGGCCAGCAGCAGACGGTCGACCAAGACCTCGCCAATGAACGTTCTTTGGCGGCGCAAGTCGCCGCCGCACAGGCGCAGCTGGAAATAGCCGAGATCAATCTCGGCTATACCGAGATCCGCGCACCGATCGACGGCAAGATCAGCGCTACCGAGGTCACCGAAGGCAACGTCGTTTCGCCGACGAGCGGAACCCTGGCGAACCTCGTCAGCCAGGACCCGATGTATGTGCTTTATCCGGTCTCGACGCGCGAAGGGCTCGAACTGCGCAACCGCTACGACGCTATTGGCGGTTTCAACGCGGTCGTGCTCAAACTCCGCCTGCCGGATGGGCGGATCTACGGGCAGACCGGCAAGCTCGATTACGTATCGCCGACGGTCGCGACCAACACCGATACGATCACGGTGCGCGCCGTCATCCCCAACCCGCGCTTTCCCGACCAGCCGCCGGACTCGCCGGCTCCGCGCGAGCTGTTTGACGGGGAGTTCGTGACAGTGACGGTTGAAGGCGTGGCGCCGATTACTGTTCTCGCGATCCCGCGCGCCGCGGTATTGTCCGATCAGCAAGGCGACTACGTCTACGTCGTCGATGCGCAGAACAAGGCGCAACGACGGCCTATCCAACTCGGCCAGTCGACCCCGTCCACCGCAGTCGTGAGCAACGGCCTCATCGAAGGAGAGCTGGTCATCAGCGAAGGGCTGCAACGCGTTCGCCCCGCCGAAGTCGTATCGCCCGGCCCGGCGAGCCCGCCGCCGGCAATTTCTCCAGCGGCTGAGCAGGGTACGAGCGGTGGCACCGACAGTTCCGCGGCCGGCGACGGGCCGGGCGCGCCAAAGGCGAAACCATGATCTCGGCGATCTTTGTCGATCGGCCGCGGCTCGCGGTCGTCATCGCGCTCGTGATCACGATCGCCGGCGCTCTGGCGCTGCTGCGCATTCCGGTCGCGCAGTTCCCGGACATCGTACCGCCGCAGACCGTAGTTTCGGCCACCTATCCCGGCGCCTCCGCCGC
>DATEQL010000935.1:0-13931 GCA_035272665.1 Allostellaceae bacterium | reverse complement strand
CGATCCCGGATGATCGACTGCAAGCGAGCCCGATCCGCCGGCGTGACATCGATGATTATTCCCTGGCGCATGCCGCACAGTCGCACAGCCGGCGTCCCGAGAAAACTCTAATTTGGACTCTTCCGTCAGGTGTAATCGACTAGGCTAGCGGCGGGTGCGACTGGACTTTCAGGCGCCGACTCGTCGGACTCGATTCGGCTTGCTCGCGGCGATGGCGTCGAGGATCGCGGGCACGAGCGGGCTGAGGTGCTGCATGCGATTGGATCGGGCACGGACGATGACTATGCCAAAAGGTAACGTCGAGATCTGCTGTTGGAACTCGATGCCGCGGCCGAGCGAGGTGAAGCCACGACAATCAGCCAAACATGGCAAGCCTGCCGCCGTCGTCGTGCCGATGGAAGAGGCAAAGCGACTATATCCGGGTCAGCGGCTGAGTTTTGCCGTGGAGACCGAGCGCGACACCTCGCGGCTGCGCGAGGCCGATCTGTGATCGGGTTGGCTGCTCAATACCAATGTCTTGAGCGCCTTCGCGCCTGGCAAGCCGGCCGTTGCGCCAAAAGTCACCACTTGGTTTGAGAGCGCACCGACGCGCTGTTCCTCTCGGCGGTCACAGCCGCAGAGATCGAAACCGGTATCTCGAAGGCGCACCGAACCGGTTCCGGGCGGCGGGCGGATGAACTGCGCGCTTGGTTCGAACGCGTGCTGAGTTTTTACGCCGACCGCTTACTGCCATTCGATCTAGCCGCGGCGGGGGTCGCCGGTGTGCTGAGCGACGCGGCTCAGGCCGAGGGGCGGCATCCCGGCTTCGCGGATGTCCCATCGCGGCGATCGCCAAGTCGCGAGGGCTGATAATCCCGACCTTCAGCCTGCGCCATTTTTGCCCCGCTCGAGGTCGACGCGCCGAACCCGTTCAACGCTGTTTGAGGCGCGCGGCCGCGTTATCGCGGCACGCGGGCCATACGGTATGATGCGTCAGTCCATAGCTTGCCGCCGAAGTGGCGGGCCATTCGCGCCCGATGGGCGCCGATGAGGAAGGCACCCACGAGCGCCTCGAGGCGCATCTCGTCGAACTGGTCAATCCAAAGATCCGCGAGCATCACGGCTGGATCCCCGGGCTTGGACCGGGTTGGACCCGGGGACCAAGACAACCGGCGACGGCGTGCCGGCGGAATTCGCCAGCGTCGTCGACGCGGTGCGCTGTGCGGTACATCGAACGGCAGGCCCCCGCGAGAGCCGCGGTGTTTCCGAAAGAACCGGCCATCTTGGTTCCATATGGGAGTCGCGTGCTGGTATCCCCGCTGAATCGTAAAAGCCCGGTTATTAACAAATTCGGATCAATCTAGTATAAGGCTTGCTGAATTGATATCGTCAGCTACCCTGGCCGAGCACCCCGCCGACGTGAACCCACAATGATCGTCGCGGCTGGCGAGGCGCGCAGCCGCCGCCCGAAAATCCGGCCGTCGATGGAGGTGCGACCGCAGATGTGATCGCTGTCGCCGATCAAATCGCTCTCGTCCCGACCGGCCGAGTGGCGGGGGCGGGCATATCGCTTCCCGGCTTGCGCGTCCATAACGGACTAATGTGATACGATCAATTCCTAAATGGGTTATAATGGGAAATCGGGAATAGACAAGCAATCGGCCGCGCCGCCAAGTTCCGCTGCCAATCCGCTGCCGACCGCCCGAAACGGCACCGAAATTCCGCTGCCGGCGGCGTCGGCCAAATCACGCCAAGTCGTTGATTTACACGGGATATGCGAAGTTGAGAGGCGTATTTTGGGGGCTGAAAAGCGTTTTTTCCCCTGCCAACAGGGGAAACTGCCCGACCGGGTCGATCCATGGCCCGACGCCGCGCATCGTCCCGTTCACAAGCTCCAGTATTGAGCGCGGGGCGGAACCTCGTCGCGGGCCACCGCCGATTTGACATCGACAAACACCCCGCCCGGGGCGAGCGCGGTAAATAGCTCGCCCCAGCCTTTCTCGCCGAGCACCCGGTGCGGCACGGCGAGGATCAGCCCGTCGAGCTCGGTGAAATCTTCCAGCGGAACGAGATCGACCCCGTATTCCCGTTTCGCCTCCGCCGGGTCGGCGAGCGGGTCGGCGACCCGAGCGGCGATGCCGAACTCACGCAATTCGGCGACGATGTCGGGGACGCGACTGTTGCGCAGATCGGGCACGTCCTCCTTGAAAGTGATGCCGACGATGCCGATTTTGGCGCCCTTGACCGGTCGCTCGGCCGCGATCAGCAGCTTGACCAGACGCTGGGCGATAAAGCCGCCCATCCCGTCATTAATCCGCCGGCCTGACAAGATGACTTGGGGATAATAGCCCGCCGCCTCGGCCCGGGCGGTCAGGTAATAGGGGTCGACGCCGATGCAGTGTCCGCCGACGAGGCCCGGGGTGAACGGCAGGAAATTCCACTTCGTGCGCGCTGCCTCCAACACTTCCCTGGTCGGGATGCCGAGCCGGTCGAAGATGATCGCCAGCTCGTTCATCAGCGCGATGTTGAGGTCGCGCTGGGTGTTCTCGATGACCTTCGCCGCCTCGGCGACCTCAAGCGACGAGGCGCGGTAGAGACCCGCCTCGACGATTTGCCCATAGACGGCGGCGATGCGTTCCAGGGTTTCCGCGTCCTCGCCGGCGACGATCTTGAGGATGGTCTCGAGCCGATGCTGCTTGTCGCCCGGGTTGATCCGCTCGGGCGAGTAGCCGAGCTTGAAGTCGACGCTCGGCCGGAGCCCTGAGCTCTCGCCCAGCAGCGGCCCGCAGACCTCGCGGGTCAGGCCGGGATAGACGGTCGATTCGAAGACCACGACCGAGCCTTTCTGGAGGTGCCGCCCGATCAGCGCACATGCGCTCTGGAGCGGGTGAAGGTCGGGCCGGCGCTCGGCATCGATCGGCGTCGGCACCGTCACGACGAAGAAGCTCGCCTTGCCGAGCGCGTCGACCTCGTCGGTCAGGCGAAGCCTCGTCTCGCGCAGTGCGACTTCGGTCACCTCGCCGGTGGCGTCCTTCCCCGCCCGCAAAGCGGCGATCCGGCGCTCCGAAATGTCGAAGCCGATGACGGGCTCGAACTTCCTGGCTAAGGCCAGAGCGACGGGCAACCCGACATAGCCGAGACCGACGACGGCAAATCCGCGTTCCATGTTCAGGCCCGAGTCGAACCGGTCTGCATTTAAGACAGCTCAGAATCGTCATCACCGGGCTTGACCCGGCGATCCACGCCCCCTTCGGCGCCGCTCCCGGCAGCGGCGGGCACGTGGATCGCCGGATCAAGTCCGGCCATGACGATGAAAGACTGTGTCAGCATATAGCCAGCCTTGGGAGGGTGTGATCAATTCACCCGGTGATACTGCTTGTACCACTCGACAAAGCGGGCGAGTCCGACCTCGATCGTGGTCTTCGGGTCGAAGCCGAGATCGCGGCGCGTCGCCTCGATATCGGCAAAGCTTTCCGGCACGTCGCCGAGTTGCAGCGGCAGAAACTCCTTTGTCGCGGTGCGACCCAGCAGTCGTTCGAGGACGGCGATGAAGTCGAGCAACTTCTCGGGACGGTGGTTGCCGAGGTTGTAGATCCGGTGGGGAACCCCCGCCGCGGCGGCGGGAGAGCGATCGTGGGCTGCGATCGTGCCCGCGACGATGTCGTCGATGTAGGTGAAGTCGCGCGCCATCCTGCCTTCGTTGAAGACTTTGATGGGTTGTCCGGCGAGGATCGCGCTGGTGAACAGGTAGGCCGCCATGTCCGGCCGCCCCCACGGACCATAGACGGTAAAGAACCGCAACCCCGTCGCCGGCAAACCGAACAGGTGGCGGTAAGTCTGGGCCATGAGCTCGCAGCTGCGCTTGGTTGCGGCATAGAGCGAAACCGGCTGGTCGACGCGGTCCTCGACGCTGAACGGCTGCTTCTGGTTGGCGCCGTAGACCGAGGAGGACGAGGCATAGGTGATCGTCGTCAGCCGGTCGATACGCCGTGCCGCTTCGAGCATCACCAGCGTACCCATCACATTCGAATCGACGTAGGCGTAGGGGTTTTCGAGCGAGTAACGAACCCCCGCCTGCGCTGCGAGATGGATGATGCTGCGCAGCTCTCGATGGCGCTCGACGACAGCAAATATCCCGTCCCGATCGGCCACATCGAGCCGGGCGAAGGCAAATCCCGGATAGGCGTGCAGCCGGGCAAGGCGCGCTTCCTTCAAGCGCACGTCGTAATAATCATTGATATTGTCGATGCCCACCACCCGATCACCCCGATCGAGCAGCACCTTGGCGACGTGGAAGCCGATGAACCCGGCGGCACCGGTGAGAAGGATCGACATGACGCTCCTAGCCTTCAGCTCCGAGCCGGCCGAGGTGGCGGTTTGCCCAAACGTTTCGCCGCACCGCCGACAAGGGCTTTCGTGCGACCAACGCGTGCTTGAGGCGACGACTGAAGTGCTCGAGGCGAAAAGCCAGCCGCGGCTGTTGGACGACCTGCCACATCATCGGCTCGCACCGGGTTGCCAAGCTTTCCTTCAGCCGGTTATGCCCCGCCATGAAATCATAGACGCGAGCACCCGAGCGGAACGCATGGCGGATGGCCAAGGCATGGGTGACCACACCGGGCCGCTCCCGCCGATCGGCGTCGGCGAAGCCGCTCTGGTAGGCATAAATCCGGCTTCCCAGCCGAAAGTTATAAAGATAACCGATGGCTCTGTCGCCGGCCGAAGCTCTGAGGAGCTGCGTCCCGCCCTCGGCATGGCTGCGCTCGATCAGCAGTCGGTGGAACGGCTCGAAGAACCCGCCCGAGAACGCATGTGCCTTGCCCCGACGTTCCCACGAAGCACAATGCAACGCCTTCAATTCGGCGAAGAAGCCGAGCGCCTCCGCGGGCGTCTCCGCCGCGCTCAGATGCAACGGCCCCCAGCCTTCGAAGTGGCGAAGCGCGCGCCGAAGCTGCTGGCGCGCATTGGTGCTGAGGACCGGATAGAGTTCGCCGGCGCTTGGCGACAGCAGACCCAGATCCACGGAATAGGATGGGAGGATGGTCTCGCTCCGGCCGAGCCCGCGGCCCTCGACCATCGTCTCCGGCAGGCGCAGCACGGAGCCGCTGAAATAAAGCTCGTCCGCCTCGCCGTTTAGGCCGGCGAACCAAGCAATCGCGGAATCGAGAACCGCTGCCTCGCGGCCGGTCTTGGCAAGGATGCTGTTGTGTTCGATCGTGACCGAATCGAAGCGCGGATCACCGGTTTCGTTCAGATAGAGAGCGCGGGAGCGAACCAGCCCGT
Organism: Allostellaceae bacterium; assembly: GCA_035272665.1. Classification (GTDB taxonomy): domain Bacteria; phylum Pseudomonadota; class Alphaproteobacteria; order ATCC43930; family CGMCC-115725; genus AP-15. Next base: position 8,669 of record DATEQL010000935.1, on the reverse strand, counting down.
ATCGTCGGCGGATCTCACCGGCGCCGAGCAACGCCAGCGCGACGGTCTCACCTTGCGCAACGCCGCGCAAAAGCTGAGGCCGGTGCGCTACCGAAACGACGGCAAGCAAGGTCCCGATCCACTGCCAGGAAGTGAAAAAGGAGGGGGTCGCCGCGGCTTCGAGCGTTCGCCATTCGCGCTCGAGAACCACGAGCGGCGGCAGAGCTTCACGGCGGAACTCGACTTCGCGAAGCACGCTCGTCCGCTCCTGACAAGACGGCCTGTTTCGGCACGAAACCTCGTTAAGGGTATATCAGCGGCTCGGGCAGAGCTCGATCCCGTATAATGAGGGTAGATTATTAAAAAACGCCAATCCGAGCGATGCGAATTCTACACATTCTCGACCATTCGCTGCCGCTGCAGAGCGGTTATGTGATTCGCACCCTCGGCATCGTCAATCAGCAGCGGGCGTTGGGATGGGAGCCGGTGCTGCTGACCAGTGGCAAGCATTATGCCCCGGGGCCCGCGCGCGAGCGGATCGGCGGCTGGGAATTTCTGCGCACGGCCATGCCGACCGGTCTTGCCGCGAAGCTGCCGTGGATTCACGAGCTGAAGATCCTCACCGACCTCAGCCGGCGGCTCGACGCCGTCGTCGAAGAGGTACGCCCCGATATTCTCCACGCCCATTCGCCCGTCCTCAACGCGCTGCCGGCGATCCGTGTCGGCCGCCGGCACGGGGTGCCGGTCGTTTACGAAGTGCGCTCTCTTTGGGAAGACGCGGCGGCGAGCGGCGGCTCCCATGGAATGGCCGGTCTGCGTTATCGAGCGGCACGGCTTCTCGAGACGCATGCTCTCCGGCAGGTCGAGGCGGTAACGACGATTTGTCAGGGCTTGCAGGAAGAGGTGACAGCCCGCGGCATCCCGGGGGAGAAGGTCACGATCATCCCCAACGCGGTCGATCGCGATACCTTCAGCGGGCCGGGAGTCCCCGACCATGCTCTCCAAGAGCGGCTCGGTCTCTCCGGCAAAACCGTCCTCGCCTTCTTCGGCTCGTTCTATTTCTACGAGGGCCTGCACCTGTTGTTGCGTGCGCTCCCCCTGCTGCAGCAGCGCCGGGCGAACATCGCCGTCCTCCTCGCCGGCGGCGGCCCGGAGGAGAGCAACCTGCGCAGCATGGTTCGCGACCTCGGCCTCTGCGGTAGTGTCGTCTTCACCGGGCGGGTCGTCCACGAAGAGATGCAGCGATACTATGACTTGGCCGATCTCCTCGTTTTCCCGCGCGTCTCGATGCGCCTCACCGAACTGGTAACGCCGCTCAAACCGCTCGAGGCGATGGCGCAGGAGCGTGTGGTCGTCGCCTCGAGTGTCGGCGGCCATCGTGAACTGATCCGCGATCGCGAGACGGGTTATCTCTTCCCTCCGAACGAGCCGGAACGGCTCGCCGAGGGAGTGTTGGCGGCGCTCGCCGACCAGCCGTCGTGGCCGCGCATCCGGGCGCGGGCGATCGAGTTCATCGAGACCGAACGCTCGTGGGCGCACAGCGTCGCCCGTTACGCGGGAGTCTATGCCCGGGTTCTGCGGCGCTAGGCGGCGTGCGCAACAGAGCGAGGCCTGGGCGTTTGCCGGCAGATCTCGCGAAACAGCGCGATCTGTCCCTCCGTCGTGCTCTGCCAGTCGAAGCGCTCGGCATAGGCGCGGGTAGCGGCCCGAGGGGGCGGTGCCGCAAGGAAATCGCGGACCGCGGCGGCGAGCCGAGCCGGCGAGATTTCCCTCAGGATACGCCCTGCCTCGGGCGCCGCGACGACATCGGCGATGCCGTCGATATCTGCAACGAGCACTGGGGTGCCGCACGCCATGCTTTCCAAGAGCACATTGGGCCAGCCTTCGTGCGTCGAGACCAGCAGCAAAAGGTCGGCTGCGCTGTAAATGTCGGGAAGACGATCCTGCGGCATATGGCCGAGAAGGCGGACGCGATCGGCAATTCGGCGCTCGCGTGCCAGCGCCTCGATCGCCGGCCGCTCAGGCCCTTCGCCGACGATGACGAGATCGACCTCCGGGAGGCTCGCCACCGCCTCGACCATCAATCGGTGGCGCTTCAGGGCGACGAGATTGCCGACAGCGAGAAGGATCGGTTGGGTAAAGCCGAGAGCCCGCCGCGCCGCGTCACGGTCAACCGGGCGGAAAAACTGGAGATCGACCCCATTCCGCAGCATGTGCACGCGCTCGGGCGCAACCCCGAGAGCTACCAGCCGTCGCTGCAAACCGCTGGACACCGCGATCAGACCGTCCGCGCGTCGCGCGGCCCAGCGAATCCACCCGCGCGGGACGATATATTTGGCGATGACATTCAGATCGCTGCCGCGGGCGGTGAGGACGACTGGGCGGGCGAGAGCGCGCCCGAGCAGCACCGCAGCGACGCCATCCGGGTAGAAATAGTGCGCATCGATCAGATCGAAATCCCGCCCCCCGCGGAGCTGCCGGCGGAGAACCGGAAGGACGGCACCAAAAAGGGCGAGCGGCGCCACGCTCATCCCGATTTTCGGCACCTGCGGATAACGCGGATGATCGACATGCAGCCCGTGTCGGATCTCCTCACGTGGTAACCGGTCAAACACCGAATAGTGGCCAAACCTTGGGGAGGCGAGCGGAAACCATGGACAGGGCGCCACGACGCGCGCATCGACCACGCCGCTCTCGACCAGTTTTCGCAGCCGAGTCTCGACAAAGATCCCGTGCTGGGGCCGCAGCTCGCTTGGATATAACGTGCTGAACGTCAGGATTTGCACCCGCAACCCTCGGATGATTTGACGACAAGGCCGGCGTCGCCCTGATGCCACTTTACCGAAATCCGGATTTTCGGCGATTGCCGAGCGGGCTTGCTCGCCTTTTTGACTCGGCGGTTGGGGACAGCTTTCTCGCGCTGCCGGCATGGTACGACCTGGTGGCGCGCCATGGCGTGCCGACGGAGACCGAAATCCGAGTTTACACTGACGAGCGGCCGGGATCGGCCGTGGCACTGCTGCTCAGGACCGGCGTGGAGAGGGCAGGGCGGTGTCTCGAAAGCCTCGCCAACCCCTACAGCGTCGAGCACGGCATCCTGTGCACGCCGGGAGCGGATCTCGGAGCCGGGCTCACGGCGATCCTCTCGGAGGTCCTTGGCGAGCGACCGCGCTGGGATCGCCTCGCTTTGGCCGAACTCGACCCGCAGCACCCGAGCTACCGCGCTGCCATGCGTTCTCTCCCGCGCGCCGGGCTGCTTGTCGAATGCACATTCGATTCGGGCACCTGGTACGAACAGACCGCAGGAATGAGCTTTGCCGATTATGTCGCCGCGCGGCCCTCGGAACTGCGCAATACCTGGCGCCGCAAGCGACGCAGGCTCGAGCGAAGCAACCGCCTGACGAAGACCTTCTTCGCGGATGCCTCCGGCATCGATCAGGCGATCGCCGACTACCGGACCATCTACGCCGCCAGCTGGAAGCCAGCAGAATCCTTCCCCGAGTTCATTCCCGCGCTGATCCGGCTCGCCGCCGGGCTCGGGGCGCTCCGCTTCGGGATCTATTACGTCGACGGAGTTCCGGCCGCGGCGCAGCTCTGGACTTTGTGGAACGGCCGCGCCCTCATCCATAAGCTCGCGCATGACAAGCGGTTTGACAATTTGTCGCTCGGCACGCTCCTCACGATGGAGATGATCGATCGAGCGTTGTCGGACGATGGCCCCCGCGAAATCACTTTCGGCCGCGGTGACGACCCCTATAAGAAGCTGTGGCTCCCCAAGAGGCGCGAGCGCTGGGGGATCAGCGTATCCAATCCGCGGACGAGGCGCGGCTTGGGCTTTGGGCTGAAGCGCGAAACGGCCAAGCTCTATCACCGCCTGCGCGGCGAGCGGGTGACGCCTTTCGGCTGAACTGCTACCACTCCGGTTACTTGGGCTAAGGCGGTCCCTAGGGATCGATCGTCGCGAACCACGGATCTCTATGAAAATATTCGTTAACCGGACCCAAACCCCGACCGCATATCTGGCAACAAAATTGTTTGGCGGAGAGGCAGGCTTCACCTTCCGAGCGTCCCCGCTTGGCCCGTCGATCGCTCCACCCGCTCCAGCTACTGTCATGCCCTCGCCAACTCTTGAAAAGGGTTACAGAGTGAGATACTGTTTAAATCAATGAAGTGTCCTGGTTTGCAATTAACTGCCGAGGGAACGCTCCAACTTTATCCGTGAGCGATGCCGCCAATGGGCAGCTTGACACAACTTGATGCTCCGGAATGTCAGGCCATAGCCCAGTCCTTTGAAATCAAGATATTCGACTTCCTCAGCTTCGACCATGTACATCTCCCCTTCAACGAGGGATACCTCCGGATTCTAAGAGCCGCCTTCCCCGAGGACCGCATTTCCTTTTGTGCGGCCAAGGGTCATGTCGAGCGACTGGCGCCGCGCGTGGCCGATCTAGCCAACATTACCCTTCAGCCCTGCAAACCTTTCGAGACCTCGTTTGGCCTGTCCCATCATAATCCACTTGCCGGCCGCCAGGCGGCTCGCCAATGCCTAAAAGTTGTTGCTCGGCATTCCGCAGGCCGTCCCGTTCGTTTGACCGCGCTGCTCGGCTTCAACGCGAGCTTGCTTGGCGTGATCGGGCAAGGCTGGCCACTGGTGTCCACCGCGCCGTTACACATGATCCTTCACAGCCAGCTCGGCGAGGCAATGGGCTGGAGGTCCCGCAATCCGTTTATCCGCGCCGCCGACCTCATTTCGCGATTGAAACGACCGCTGCCGCGATCGGTCCGCATCGTCGTGCTGGAGCTGGGCATCAAGGAGGCTATTATCGATTTGTCACCGACGATGTCACCCTCGATCGTGACGCTGGAACATCCTATCCTGCCATCCGAATGGGCAGAGAATTCGCCTTCCGCGGGGGTCGAAAGGGTCAAGATCGGCTTTGTCGGTCATGCGCGCCGGGCCAAAGGGTTTGATGTGTTCGTCGAACTCGCAAATAGCTGCTCACGAGACGATGTCGAATTTCACGCAATCGGCCATTCGTCCCCGGAGACCGATCACGTGGATTCGAGCATTTTGGCACGAAAGCCATCCAAGATGCCGTTGCCGCGCGAAGAATATCTGGAGGCTCTGAAGCAGGTCGATCTCGTGTGCTTGCCTCTGCATGGGCGAAGTTATGACTTCACGGGAAGCGGTACCGTTAGTGATGCGATCACTGCGCTCAGGCCGATGATCGTTTTTCGAAACCGCACGATTGAAGCGATTTTCACCCACTACGGTCCGATCGGGTGGCTCGTTGATGACAGAGATGATCTCTTCGAGTTGGTTCGCACACTCGACTCCGTTGAGTTCGCTCGCCAGCAATCAAGCTGGATCGATAATCTACGAGCCATGCGGGATGCTCGGCATCCCGAAGCGCTTGCGAAGTCTTATGCCACTTCGATCAAGACGACCGATGAGAGCCACTTGGCAGATCCCCGACATGACTCAGCCGCCGGCATCCTGTAACCCAAAGCCTGCTGCTGAGTGGCTCTCATTGTGGAATGGAAATCGGATCGGTCCGCCTGCGTTAATTGGATTTTCGCGACCCTACCGGTCAGCGATAATCCGGCTTTGGTCGAGCGGAGCGATTTGCGGCGACCTTCGGGGGCCTTGAGTAAGAGTGAAAGACATGCGGTTCTTTGAGACCATCGGCAGTGCCATCGTGATTGCCTATGATGATCGACCGGTGCTTACCACCGATCCTTGGATCGACGGCGACGCCTATTTTGGCAGTTGGGGGCTGGATTACGAAATCCCTGCGGCACAGATGCAGGCGATCCGGGAGGCTGAGTACCACTGGTTCTCGCATGGCCACCCCGACCACTTGAATATCGCCTCCCTGCCGATGCTCACCAAAGGCGAGTTTCTTTTGTCTGATCACTATGGTAATCGCATTAAAAAAGAGTTGACCACGGCAGGGTATCGGGTACGTGTTCTCCCCGATCGAGAGTGGATCCAGTTATCGAAAGGGATCCGCGTTTACTCGATGGCCAACCGGAACCAAGACTCGCTGCTGCTGATCGACATCAATGGCCGCCTCGTCATAAATCAAAACGACTCCCCGGAGTTCGGCGAGTCTATGCGTATCCGTCGAATGGCAAAGCACTTCAAGGAGGTTTATATGCTCCAGCTGCACGGCTGGGGCGGAGCAGACATGCTTAACCTCTTCGATCCGTCCGGCCATAAGCTCACCTCGATCGAGCAAAAGCGTCGACCAATCGCGCCCCGATCTCAGATAAGCGCGCGGACTATGGGCGCTCGAAAGGTCATTCCGTTCTCATCCTTCCACCGTTACCAGCGTGAGGACAGCGCGTGGGCGAATGCTCTCATCCCAGAGCTCGACGACTACCACAGCGACGCGATGGAAAACTGGCCGGAGATACTTCCGGCCTTTATCAGGGTCGACTGTGAAACCGATGAAATCACCCCGATCAATCCGCGGCGGTCTCCCAGCATTATAAGGAAACCCGAAGAATTTGGTGACAGCTGGTCGGATCAGCTGACCGCTGAGGACAAACTCAAAATCCGCCGTTACTTTACATCCCGTGAGGCGCTGCGCAAGAATTTCGGGTTTATTGAGGTCTCGGCGGGAGGATCAAGCGTCACAATCGATCTCAATCGCGTTAAACGCGATGTCGGGATCCGTTTCGAATGCCCTCGCAATTCGCTGATGGGCTGCATCGAATACGAGCTGTTCGACGATCTGCTGATAGGAAATTATATGCGCACAACCCTCTACAATGTCGAAGGCCTCTACCCGCATTTCACCCCTTATGTAGCCAAGTATGCCGATAATGGGGGTGCCAAAACCATGGGGGAACTTAGGGCATATTCTGGTCACTATTTTATGCGTGATCCGGTCGCGCACGCCCTTAGGCATTTCATGAACGGCAGCGAGATGGTGCTGCGCAAGGTCTTGCCGGAAGGATCAGCGATGTTTCGTGCTGCCAAACGCATTCGCTATGGCTTGATGACCCGCTGATCTGAATTCCCCGTTGGGCTTCAATGGAGACAAACGCTATGCGGCGGCGTCCGCATCGAATGATCGTCTACGAGGTTGACCGCGACGAATACATCGTCATCGCCACCGGGGGCAATTCGATACAGCCAAGTGCCACCGGCGACGCCATATGGGCGTTTTCGCTGAGGTACCAAGTTGGTCCGGCGTGGTGGCCGCCCCGACCACCGCCGACGAACGCCGGACCCGGGACTTGGTGGGGTGTACGGTCTGCAGTTTTCTCCCTATGGCACGGCCACGGGAATGAGGATCATCTCGGAGAGCCGTGCACGCAGGGTGCTCGAGGAGATCGATGGCAAGATCGAGGTGTTTTCTCGATGCGAGGCGCTCTCCGCTCGAAACTCGCTGCGAGGTGAAGGAGTTCTTCCGTCTTCGGCCGTAGCGCTACACCCATCTTGGTGCGTCTTAGCGCGGTGGAGGGCCAGCGCGCGGAGTTCGCCTTGGGTTACGCTCCTCGAGCGCCGCTCGGGTCGCGGGTGGTGCCGTCGGGAACTTTGCCTGAAGGCTGTGCAACGTTCTGACGCGCGGCGACCAGGGCGCGGGCGGGTGGACGCTCATAGGTGGGACGCGACCGTGCCAAAGGTGTGGGAAAGGTTGAGGGAGACGTTGACCGAATTCAAAGCCAAGAATGAACCGATCACGATCAACGACGCGATCAGACCATATTCGATTGCCGTGACACCGGACTCGTCGTTCATCAGTTTGGTAATTAGGATCGCCATCGGCGGCTTCCCGCTAGGTTCACTCATGCCCAGCGTCCGCTCAAAAGCTTGATCGAACGTAAAGAAATCTTCGGGTTTTACATACCAACATTACTACCGATGGAGTCCGGTTGCTTCAGAGATAGCCGAAAATTTGGATCGTTTACTTTGCATATGCCCCCGATCGCGCTGACGCGGTCGGAGGTGTTGTCGTCAGCGCTTGAAAAGAATGGTGGGCGCGACTGGGATTGAACCAGTGACCCCTACGATGTCAACGTAGTGCTCTCCCGCTGAGCTACGCGCCCTTCACCAGCGGCTGGCGTGGCGGCGCACGATGTAGCGAGTTTGCGCGCGACAGGCAAGTGCCCGGCCTCGCCGCGCAGTTTCTCGATTGCGGCGGGTTTTTCGAACGCCTACCGGAGCGGCATCCGTCACGGCGGCGCCTTCGACCTGAAGCAGGCGACCTGGGCCTACAACAGCGCGCTCGCCGACGCCAAGGATCCGGCCGTCAAGGCCGCGCTCGCGGCGCAGGACATCAAGGCGTGGTTCGCGCGGATCCCGTGGCGCAAAGGCGGGTCGCCGGTGAGCGCCGCTCCGGAATGCGCGGACTACCTCTTCGAGCAATGGCCGCGCGGCATATTCGATGATTTCTGGAAGCGGCCCGGGATCTATGCCGAAGGCTATTACGACCGCTACGCCGATGTGCCGATCGTTCATCTCTCCGGCTGGTACGATCCCTATGCGCGGACGGCGATCGAGAATTACCTCGGCCTGTCGCCCAGAAAGCGCGCACCGATGCGGCTGATCCTCGGTCCGTGGACCCATGGTGACCGCTCGCTGAGCTACGCGGGCGAGGTCGATTTCGGCCCTGCGGCGCCGGTCGACATCAACCTCGCCGCAGATTTTTTCGCGCGGCGCCTCGACTGGTTCGACC
>DATEQL010000934.1:0-3513 GCA_035272665.1 Allostellaceae bacterium | reverse complement strand
GCCGCCGCCGGGAACGCGGCCACGGCGGCTGTACCTATGCGGCGACGGCAGCCTTTCCGCCGATGGCCCCAGCGGGACCCCGCGCAGTTACGACTATGATCCGCACCGACCAATCCCGACCTTGGGCGGGCGCAACATGCTGATCTATGCCGGACCCCGCGACCAGCGGCCAGCTCAGTCGTTGCCCGATTACGGTTTGATTTACCGCGGCGAGGTGCTGGCAAAGGACCTCACCATCGCCGGTGCCGTTCGCGTGACCCTGCACATCCAATCGAACCGCCCTGACACCGATTTCGTCGCCAAGCTGATCGAACTGGGGCCCAGCGGTCGCGCCATGCTGCTGATGGACGGCGTGACGCGGGCAATGTACCGCAACCTGTCGAGCGAGCCGCAGCACCTAATCCCGGGTCATGTGGAGAGCCTGACCGTCGACCTCGGCCACATCCACCACACCTTCCGCGCCGGCCATCGGATCGAGGTCGACGTGACCAGCAGCAATTTCCCGCGTCGCGCCCGCAACACCAACAGCGGCCACTCGGTGTTGGCCAACGACACCGACGCCGATATCCGCGTCGCCACGAACACTGTCCATCATGCCGAGGCGACGCCCTCTTTTATCGAGCTTCCGGTTCTAGGGCGCCGATGAGCCTTAGGCCGAAGATCCGCGTCGGGATCGGCGGGTGGGTCTATCCGCCGTGGCGAGGGATCTTCTATCCGCCGGGGCTCCCGCAAGCGGGTGAGCTCGGTTATGCGAGCCGTCAACTCACCACGATCGAGATCAACGGCACCTTCTACGGCACCCAGAAGCCGGCGAGCTTTCGCCGCTGGCACGACGAAACGCCGGAGGATTTCGTCTTCTCGCTCAAGGGTCCTCGCTTTGCGACACATCGCTCCGACCTTGCGGGCGCTGGCCCGACCGTCGATCGTTTCCTTTCCAGCGGTGTGTTCGAGTTGGGCGACAAGCTCGGGCCGATCCTGTGGCAATTCCCCCCGAACACGCCGGCCGACGAAGGCGCCTTCGCCGCGTTCCTCGAACTGCTGCCGCACTCGATCGACGGCCGAGCGCTGCGGCACGCCGTCGAACTCCGCCGCCCGAAAGCTCCGACCAATTCGTTCGTCGACCTGCTCCGCCGACACCGGGTGGCATGCGTCGCCGACGACAACAACCCCGAAGTCAAGGACACCGCGGATTTCGCCTACATCCACCTGCGGCGCTGCGCGGACGACGAACCGGCCGGTTATCCGCCGGAAGTGCTCGACGCCTTCGCACAGCGTTTGGGCGAACGATCGTCGCGAGCGGAGTGCGATTGCTTTGTCTATTTTATCAGCGGTGCCAAGATCCGCGCTCCCGCCGCCGCGCAGGCGTTGCTTCAGCGGCTGGTCGCGGCGGTGTAGAACGCCGAGCCGCGCAACCCGGACGAGGCCGCTATGAGCGAGGATAAAGGTCTTCCGAAGCGGATCGGCGCACCCCTCACGATCGCGGTGATTGGCGGCGGCATCGGCGGGCTAACCGCCGCGCTGTCGCTGCGCCGAGTCGGCTTCGAGGTGGACGTCTACGAGCAGGCTCCCGAACTCACCCAAATCGGCGGCGGGATCAATATGGGCCCGAACGCGGTGCGCATCCTCCGGCGACTGGGCCTCGCCGCAGGGCTCGACCGCGAGGGGGTCCGTCCATTGTTCACACACCAGCGCCGTTGGCGGGACGGACGCACCTTGCAGCAGGCGCCACTCAATCCGCTGTGCGAAGAGCTCTACGGTGCGCCGCATATGACCCTCCATCGCGCCGACCTGCTCGACGTGATTGCGTCGGGCTTCCCCGTCGAACGCATTCATCTCGGTCACCGTCTCGTGGGTCTCGAGGACAAGGGCCACAGCACCGAGGCGTGGTTCGAGAACGGCATGCGGATCACGGCCGATGTCCTCGTCGGCGCGGACGGCATTCATTCGGCGGTACGCAGCGCGCTCTCAGGCGAGGAGGCCCCGGTCTTTGCCGGCTGCGTCGCCTATCGCGGGCTGGTGCCGGCCGAACGCATCGCCGATCTCGGGCTCGAGGTCGGTAACCAGTCCTGGGTTGGCCCGGGCGCGCATCTTGTGCACTACCCGGTTTCCCGCGGCCGGCTCCTCAATTTTGTCGGTTGGACTGAGCACGACAGCTGGAACCGCGAGGACTGGACCGACCGCGCCACGGTGGCCCGCGCGCTCGCCGCCTTCGAGGGCTGGCACTCGCAAGTCCGGCGCATCATCGCCGCGGCCGACACCTGCTTCATCTGGGCATTGTTCGACCGCGATCCGCTGCCGCGCTGGTCGGTCGGTCGCACGACGTTGCTCGGCGACGCCTGCCACCCGATGTATCCGTTCATGGGCCAGGGTGCCGCGATGGCGATCGAGGACGGCGCTGCGCTTGCCGCCTGCCTCCTCGCCGCCGGCGATGCCGATCCGGCCGAGGCCTTGCGACACTACGAGCGGCTGCGGCTGCCGCGCGTCACCCGCCTGCAGACCAGTCGCGCGCCAACAAGACCCGCTTCCACATGCCCGACGGCCCGACGCAACAGGTGCGCGATGCCGAATGGGCCCGGGCCGCCGACCGCTCGCCCGACGCCTTGCGCTGGCTCTACGCGTTCGACGCCGGTGCGGTCGAGCCAGTATTGGCCTGAGCTACGGCCCTGGGCTGGAGTTGTCCAGAAGAGAAGGGATCGCACGCAGATATTCGTATATGGCGTTCAGTTCCTGGTCGGTCTTCCAGCGATACAGCGGCCACGACATGACTTGGAGCAGATCGCCAGGCTGATCCCGGGGATCATGGCCGTAGTGCATGACCTCGAGAAATCCGGCCAGGGTCAGTCCGGCCGGCCGGTCGTTTCGATCCGGGGTGATGTTTGCCGAGGTGGTGGGCCCGAACTGTCGTCCGCCCGAGAGATATTGGGCCGTATTGATTTGCTCCGGCTGTCCCAGAAAAGGATTGCCCCCGTTCGCCCAGTTCGGGTGGGTGTGGCAATCGTTGCAGCCGGTCGTATTCACGATATAGCTGCCGAGGCCGACCAATGCCCAATCTTTGCCTGCCAGATTGAGAGGCACCGGCGCAATCTCATAGCCGCGCAAAATCTGTTCTATCTCGATAGCGTGCGCAACGGGGGTGGAAATGATCGCTGATATGACGAAGACAGCTGTCCACCGCAGAAACCAAACCAAAATGTTCTTCTCCATCCGCTGATTCTTCCATCCGGCACACGGCTTGCCCGCTGCCACGGACAAGAAAGCACGGATGGCCTTAACAATTGCCTGACGATCTTCGGATTACAGGTGGGACTTCGCGAACAGGGTGACGGCGGCAACGGCGTTCAATTACCACCGTGCCTGTCAATGAACCGTCCACGTTCTGTTGGTGTGGACGGCCCCCGACGGCATCAAGCGTGCCAGAATGAGGTCGCTGTAGATCTCAGACAAAGGAGGCCGTCCGTGGAACAGATTAGCCGAATTGGTATGGATACGTCGAAACACATTTTCCAGCTTCAC
>DATEQL010000933.1:0-11895 GCA_035272665.1 Allostellaceae bacterium | reverse complement strand
GTCGTCCAGTTCAAACGGTATCAAGCTCCCATATAGCTGCAGGATCAGGATCGCAAACGGGGTGGCGAACGTCGTCTGCGCCGCGATAACCGCCCAGGGGTTATCCCCAAGCCCGTAGCTATGCATGATCCGAAAGTACGGGACGATCAGGAAGGATGCAGGGATCGCGTAGGTGAGGAGCGCGGCGTTAGTGAGCAGCGAACCTTTGCCCAGCCGCAGCCGGCTCACGGCGAAGCTCGCCAGCGACCCGATTAGCACGGTCAGAGCCATCGTCAGCAGACCGATGTAAAAGCTGTTGCCGAACTGGTGCCAGAAATCCTCGAGATACCGGGCTTGCTGGGTGACGACCGCGCGGAAGCCCCCAAGGGAAGGCTCGGGTGGCCAAAGATTGCCATCGAACTCGATTTCACCTTCTTCGGGATCGAGCGCGATCAGGAACATGTTGTAGACGGGAAGGAGCGACCAGATCAGGAGGACGACACCGATCCCGATCGAGCCGGCTTCGGTGAAAATCCGGCGCAGCCGGTAGGGCCGGCGCGCCGGCCCGCCGGAAGTGAGGGCAATACTCATAGCTGCACCTCGCTCGTCCGGAGCCGGCGCATCAGGACGATCACCACCGGGATCAGCACCGGGAGGGCCGACATCACCGCGGCGACCCCGAGCGCGGGTCTCGCGAGGTCGAAGGCGTAGCGGAAGCCGAGGGTCGCGAGCACATCCGTGGACGCCCCGCCCGAGACAAGATAGACGGTGGTAAAGTCGCCGAGTGTCCACAGGGTGGAGAGCAGCGTGCAGACGAGATAGAGGTTCGCCAGCAGCGGGAAGGTGACATGGACGAAGCGGCGGATGCCGGTCGCTCCGTCGACCTCCGCCGCATCATAGATGTCCCGGGGAATCGTCATCCGGCCGGCGAGGAAGATCACGGTCCAGAACGGCATCCACTTCCAGGTGTAGGCGGCAATGTCGGAGCCGAGCGCGAGCCAGCGGTCAGCGAACCATTCCGGGCCGTTGATGCCGAACAGCGCCCACAACACACCGTCGACCAAACCCCACCTGGCGGTCAGCATCCAGTGGAACGAGACGCAGGCTTGCGCCGCCGCGATAGCCCAGGGCAAAATATAGACGGCCAGCAAGGCCCTGATCCACCAGCGGCGGCGCAGGAAGAAGCCGGACAGCAGCAACGCCAGGAACATCTTCACGTTCACGCCGAGGCCGACGAAAAACAAGGTATTGACCACGGTCGGCAGGTAAGTCGGATCGGCGATCAGGTCGGCGTAAAGCGAGGGTTTGGCGGCCATCCACAGCGCATAGCCAAAGGGATACACGACGAAGGCGAGGAACACCGCCGCATAGGGTGCGACAAAAGCGATCGCCCACTTGAAATCCGAGCCGCGCAAACGGCCACGCCCGGGCGGTCGCCCCGACCCGAAGACCAACACATGCGGCCCGCCCGCGAGAACCTGCTGCATGCTGCTCATGCCCGCCTCCCCGGGTAGAATCCTATTTTAGAGCCGCCGTCACAAGCGCGCCGAAACAACATGCGTCGCAGCGCACCTCAGTCGTCGTCTTCCTCCGCCGTCCACGCCTCGCGGCCTTCCTTGACCAACAACCCCACAACCACAAGCGAGGTCACGGCATCGACCCACCATGCGCCAAGCGCAAGCTGCGCCAGAAGCCCGATCAGCACGACGAAGGACAACCACCCGCAGGTGATGCTCTCCATGGCATCGGCGCGCAGGGCCCGGCTGCCGAGCGCATCAGCAAGGCGCAGCTTCCGACGCGACAGAAACCACAAGATCGGGATGGCCGCCAGGCTGACGAACAGGCCCGGCCATGAGAATTCAGCCCCTTGGCGTGTCCACACACTTGATCCGGCCGCCACCACGACATAGGCCGCGAGGGCAAACAGGAGCACGCCGCCGATGCGGCTTGCCGTGCGCTCGGCCGCTTCTGCGAAGGACTGATCGCGCCGCAGCTCGACGGTAGGCCGCCAGATCAGCACGCCCGCCGAGGCCAGTTCGATGAGGCCATCAACGCCGAAGGCGGTCAAGCTGATGCTGCGCGCAATGACACCTGAGGCAAGGGCCACCACAGCCTCGATGATCATCCACGTTACGGTGAACCACTCCAGCCGAAATGCCGCCCGGATCAGCAGCGCGCGGGGAGTGGCTGCAAAATTTGCTCGGCCCGCTACGCTACTCGTCGTCATCGGACGGCGGCTTGACGACATGACCAATCATGTCGGCGAGAATGCAGAACACCCGCTCGTCGCGGGGCTCATAGATCACCTGCTTGCCGTTGCGCGTGGTACGTAAGATAAAGACCGGCCAGCAGCAGGCGCAAATGATGACTGGCCAGCCCGCGTGAGAGGTTCGCTCGTATCGCGATCTCACCGACGCGCAATGATCTCGGCCGGGGTGTTCTGGAACAGATCCGGGACGCCGCCGCTCGTCACCGCCGAGACGATCTTCTGGCGCATCGGCGCATCGGGAATGATCGTGAAATCGATTGTGTTGCCGCAGGCCTTCTCGTAATCGGCGACGAGCTTCTTGAACGCGACGTCTTCTTCCTGGGCGAAGCCCTGGACCCACCAAACTGTCGCTGTGGCGGCGGCCGCGTTGGCGATATGGGGCCGCGCCAACGTCGCCGCCGCCAGAGCCGCGGAACTCTGCAGAACCGACCGCCTCGTCAGAGTAATCATGGCCGTTTCCTTCCCCGTTGGCGCCGCGAAGGGTCTCAGGTGCCCGGCGCCGTACGACCCAGCGGAATTCTATGATCCCGCTCAGCCCTACCCGAGCGGGTATTTCGCGAAGATCTCCTCGACCCGTTTGAACGCTTTTTCGGCCGCCGCCTGCGGCGCCACGCCGTCCTTCGCTATCTCGGCCCAGCCGGTGGGGAAGACATGCTCGTTTTGCACCTTGGGACGAAGCCCTGCGCCCACCACACTTCCGCGGTCGTCGCCGCAGCGTTGGCGATATAGGGCCGCGCCAGTGTGCCGGCCGCGGCCACGGCGAGGGAACTGCGAAGCACCGAACGCCGGCTGAGGTTTCTCATGTCCGCCTTCCTTCCCTGCCGGCGCCGTGCGGCCCGTCCGCGGGCGCGTTCTGGTTTTACATATGTAAACGCAGCTTGAGGCTGCCCGCTCCGCCGAGTCACCGGCTTCGAATGGTGATCGCGGTTTGACGCCGCCGAGGTCTCTTCGGAGCCGCTCTCACTCCTGTCGGGCCTGGCGGTCGGGCGAGCAAATTCGCGGTTTAACCACGCCGCCAAATTTCCATTGCTATTCGGTTGTCAGGGCATCTTCAATTCGTTGATCGCGCGAAAAATTCGGTTGATCCGCCAAGTAACGAATCTGCCAGGCAAGTACTTGAAATAGCGCACTCTTCGATGCCCCAACGGGCCTCTCTGCGCCCGAAAAACGCGATTTTCGCTGTACTCAGGCGGCCTTTTCGAGCTCCCGCAGCACCGTGTCGCCCATGACCCGGGTCGAGACGCGCGCGGTGTTCGGCTGGACGATGTCGTTGGTCCGCACCCCGGCCGCGAGCGCACGGCGCACGGCGTCTTCGACGAGGTCGGCCTCTTCGGTCATATCGAAGGAATAGCGCAGCATCATCGCGAAGGAGAGAATGCAGGCGAGCGGGTTCGCCACATCCTTGCCGGCGATGTCGGGGGCACTGCCATGCACCGGCTCATAGAGCGCCTTGCGGCGCCCCGCCGCGTCCGGCGCGCCGAGCGAGGCCGAAGGCAGCATGCCGAGCGAGCCCGTCAACATCGCCGCGCAATCCGACAGGATGTCGCCGAACAGATTGCTGGTGACGATCACATCGAACTGCTTCGGGTTGCGCACCAGCTGCATCGCGCAATTGTCGGCGTACATGAAGGACAGCTCGACATCGGTATAGTCGGCGTCGTGCACCCGCTGGGTGACCTCGCGCCACAGCCCGCCCGACTCCATGACGTTGGCCTTGTCGACCTCGCAGACGCGGACGCGGCGTTTCCTGGCGAGATCGAAGGCGACGCGGGTGACGCGCTCGATCTCGGTCTCGGCGTAGACCTCGGTGTTAATGCCGCGGCGGGTGCCGTCCGGGAGCCTCTCGACCCCGCGCGGCTCGCCGAAATAGATCCCGCCGGTCAGCTCGCGCACGATCATCAGGTCGAGGCCGGCGACGAGTTCGGGCTTGAGGCTCGACGCGTCGGCGAGCGCGTCGAAGACCACCGCCGGGCGCAAATTGGCGAACAGGTCCATCTCCTTGCGCAGCCGCAGGATGCCGCGCTCGGGACGCAGCTCGAACGGCAGCGCATCCCATTTCGCCCCGCCGACCGCGCCAAACAGCACAGCGTCGCTGGCGAGTGCGCGAGCCAAGGTCTCGTCGCTCAGCGGCACGCCGGCAGCGTCATAGGCGGCACCGCCGACCAGCCCCTCGGTGACATCGAAGCTGGCGATACGGCGGCGGTCGAAGAATTCGATCACCCGCAGCGCTTGCCGCATGATCTCCGGACCGATGCCGTCGCCCGCCAGCACCAGCACCTTGCGGTTAGAGGGCATCGTTAAGCACCGACGCGGGTGATGCCCCAGTGCCAGGGCCGCGCGAGCCGGCTCTTCTCCTCATAGGAGCGGATTGCCCCGGCTTTCTGCTGCGTCAGGCCGATATCGTCGAGACCGTTCATCAGGCAGTGCTTGCGGAAGGGATCGATCTCGAACGACACCACTTCGCCGTCGGGCCGCGAGATCGTCTGGTTTTCGAGATCGATCGTCAGCACCGCGTTGGCGCCCTTTTTCGCATCCTCCATCAGCCGATCGACGGTCTCTTGCGGCAGGACGATCGGCAACAGCCCGTTCTTGAAGCAGTTGTTATAGAAGATGTCGGCGAAGCTCGGCGCGATGACACAGCTGATGCCGAAATCGAGGAGCGCCCAGGGCGCGTGTTCGCGGCTCGAGCCGCAGCCGAAATTGTCGCCGCCGACGAGGATCCGCGCTTGGCGATAGGGCGCCTGGTTCAGCACGAAATCGGGGTTCTCGGACCCGTCCGGGCGGTAGCGGACCTCGTCGAACAGGACCTTGCCGAGCCCGGTGCGCTCGATCGTCTTCAGGTAGACCGCCGGCAGGATCTTGTCGGTGTCGACATTGATCATCGGCAACGGCGCCGCGACCCCGGTCAATGTGGTGAACTTTTCCATCCGCTTCCTCTTAGGCAAGCTCGCGCACGTCGGTGAGCCGGCCGGTGATGGCGGCGGCGGCAGCCATGGCCGGGCTCACCAGATGGGTGCGGGCGCCCTTGCCCTGCCGCCCCTCGAAATTGCGGTTCGAGGTCGAGGCGACTCGCTCGCCGGCGGCCGCCTTGTCGGCGTTCATCGACATGCACATCGAGCAGCCGGGCTCGCGCCATTCAAAGCCGGCTTCGAGGAAGACCCGGTCGAGCCCCTCCTCCTCGGCCTGGTGCTTGACGAGGCCGGAACCCGGCACGACCAATGCCCGCACCCCCTCGGCGACGCGGCGGCCTTTGGCGACGACCGCCGCCGCGCGCAGATCCTCGATCCGGCTGTTGGTGCACGAGCCGATGAAGACACGCTGCACCGGGATCTCGGCGAGAGGGGTATGCGGGACGAGGCCCATGTAGTCGAGCGAACGCTGCATCGCGGCGCGCTTCAGCGGGTCGTCGACCGTGGTGGGATCGGGCACGCGCCCGGTGATCGGCAGGGCGTCCTGCGGGCTCGTCCCCCAGGTGACCTGCGGAGCAATATCGGCCGCGGCCAACCGCGCCTCGCGGTCGTAGCGCGCCCCCGGGTCCGATGGCAAAGTGCGCCAATAGGCGACCGCCTGCTCCCAAGCCCCGCCCTTGGGCGCGTGCGGCCGTCCCTTCAGATAGGCGAAGGTGGTCTCGTCCGGGGCCACGAGCCCGGCACGCGCGCCCGCTTCGATCGTCATGTTGCAGAGGGTCATGCGGCCCTCCATCGACAAGCCGCGGATGGTACTCCCGGCATATTCGATGACATGGCCGGTGCCGCCGGCGGTGCCGATCTCGGCGATGATCGCGAGGATCACGTCCTTCGCCGTGACGCCGAGAGTCAGCGCCCCCTCGACATTGACCAGCATGTTTTTGGCCGGGCGCTGGATCAGGGTTTGCGTCGCCAGCACGTGCTCGACCTCAGAGGTGCCGATGCCAAACGCCAACGCACCAAAGGCGCCGTGCGTCGCGGTGTGGCTGTCGCCGCAGACGATCGTCATCCCGGGCTGCGTCAGGCCCTGTTCGGGCCCGATGATGTGAACAATGCCCTGGCGGATGTCGTCGATCGGAAAGTAGGGAACCCCGAATTCGCGAACATTGTGTTCGAGAGTTTCGAGCTGCAGCTTCGACTCGGGATCGTCGATGCCGCGGCTGCGGTCGGTCGTCGGCACGTTATGGTCGGGAACCGCGATTGTCGCGTCGGGCCGGTGCACGCGCCGACCGGCGAGGCGTAAACCCTCGAAGGCCTGTGGGCTCGTGACCTCGTGCACGAGGTGCATGTCGATGTAAATGAGGCACGTTCCGTCGTCCTGGCGGTCGACGACATGGCTCTGCCAGATCTTGTCGAAAAGGGTGCTCGGCGCGGCCATGGCAGTTACTCCTCGCCGTCGCCGGCCGCTGCCGGGACCGGCGCGGTTGCGGGCCGGACACTTGAGCGAGCGCGCTCGGCAATGCGCGCCCGTTTGCCGGTGAGGCCGCGCAGATAATAGAGCTTGGCGCGCCGTACCACGCCGCGGCGAATGACTTCGATCGCGGTGATGCGCGGCGAATAGAGTGGAAAGATGCGCTCAACCCCCTCGCCGTAGGAGATCTTGCGCAAGGTGAAGTTCGAGTTGATGCCGGCATTCTTGCGCGCGATGCAAACCCCTTCAAAAGCCTGGACGCGCTCGCGCTCGCCTTCGACCACTCTGACCATGACCCGCACCGTGTCGCCCGGTTGGAATTTCGGCACGGGCCGGTTGGCGGCGAGCTTTTCGACCTGCTCCCGCTCGATCTCTTGTAGCAGATTCATCACTCCACCTCTCGATCTCTGCCGTCGGCACGCCGCCGCCCCTGATACCGCTCCCACAGATCGGGGCGGCGCTCGCGGGTCAGGCGCTCCGCCTCGGAACGGCGCCAGTCCCGGACCCGCCGATGGTCACCCGACACCAGCACCTCCGGCACCGCGCGCCCCTGCCAAAGCTGCGGCCGCGTATACTGCGGGTACTCGAGCAGATCCTCGGCAAAGCTCTCCTCGGCGAGCGTCTCAGCGCTCCCGACAACGCCGGGAAGGAGCCGCACGCAGGCGTCGATCAGCGCGATCGCCGCCGGCTCGCCGCCTGACAACACGAAATCGCCGAGGCTCAGCTCCTCGATTGCGCGCGCCTCCAAAACACGCTCGTCGACGCCTTCGAAGCGGCCGCAAATCAACGTGAACCCGGGCCCCGCAGCGAGCGAACGCACTTGCTGCTGATCGAGCCGTCGCCCACGCGGCGACAGCAGGATCACCGCTCCGACCCCGCCCGAACCGGCGGCCGCGGAGTCGAGCACATCCGGCCGCATCACCATGCCCGTCCCCCCGCCAAACGGTGCATCGTCGACGGAGCGGTGTTTATCGCGCGCGAAATCCCGGATGTCTACAATTTCGAGCCGCCACAGCCCCGCCCGCAGAGCCTTGCCGGCTAGCGAATGGCCGAGCGGGCCCGGCAGCATCTCCGGGAAGATCGTCAGCACCGTCGCCCGCCAGGTCATGCCTCGTTCTCGTCGAGTAATCCAGGTGGCGGATCGAGCACTACACGGCCCGCGGCGAGTTCGACGCTGGGCACGACCGCCCGGGTGAACGGCACCATAACGGGTGGTGCGCCCGGGCGCGCCAATTCGAGCGTGTCGCCGGCGCCGAAATTTTGGATAGCACGCACTCGCCCGACCGGGGTTCCGTCGCTCAGCACCGCCTCGAGACCGATCAGATCGGCGTGATAATACTCTTCTGCTTCGGTCTGCGGCAGGGCGGAGCGTGGCAGATAAAGCCGCAGCCCGCGCAGCGCCTCGGCGTCGTTGCGGTTCTCGACGCCCGAGAGACGCGCGATGACGACACCCTTCGCCGTGCCGATCAGGCGCAGCTCGTAGCGGCTGCCAGTATCGCCGCTGAGCGATCCGTACCGCGCGATATCCTCGGGCGCTTCGGTGAAGCTCTTGATCCGCACCGCACCCTGCACGCCGTGCGGCCCGGTCACGACGCCGAGGCAAACCCGCTTTGTCGCGTCCGTCACTGTCTTACCGCGAAACGGCGAGGCCGTCTCAGCTCCGGCCTGCAGCTTCTTCGGCAGCCTTCAGCCGTTCCTGGGCGCGCGCCTTCGGCCGCGACTTGACCGGGTTGTCGCGGATAGCGGGTTTTTCGATCAGACCGGCGTCGCCGAGAAAACGTGCGACGCGGTCGGTCGGCAGGGCGCCGACCCCGAGCCAATGCTGGATTCGTTCGTGTTTCAGCGTGACCCGATCGGCGTGCGAGCGGTCGAGCATCGGGTTGTAGGTCCCAAGCTTTTCGATGAACCGGCCGTCGCGCGGGCTGCGCGAGTCGGCGACGACGATGCTGTAATAAGGGCGCTTTTTCGCGCCCCCGCGCGCGAGGCGGATCTTCAACGACATGCGGTTACCCTTGGCTAGCGAAACCCGCCGGGCAAGAGCCCGGCGAGACCGTGGCGCGCCAGGCCCTTGTGGCCGAGCTTCTTCATCTTCTTCGTGATGTCGGCCATGTCCTGGTATTGCTTGAGGAGCCGGTTGATCTCCGGCACTGCGGTGCCGGAGCCCGACGCGATCCGTCGCCGTCGCGAGGCATTGAGTAGCTTGGGATTGCGCCGTTCGCCCTTGGTCATCGACGAGATAATCGCCTCCTGGCGCTTGATGATCCCTTCATCGATGTTGGCTTCACCGAGCTGCTTCTTGAGCTTGGCCACCCCCGGCAGCATCGCCAGCATGCCGCTCATGCCGCCCATCCGCCGGATCTGGCGCAGCTGGCCGGCGAGGTCGTCGAGGTCGAAATTACCCTTCGCCAGTTTGGCGGCGAGCTTTTCGGCTTCCTCCTCGTCGACCGTCTCCGCCGCCTTCTCGACCAGGCTGACGACGTCGCCCATGCCGAGAATGCGTCCGGCGATCCGTTCGGCATGAAACGGTTCGAGCGCCTCGATGCGCTCGCCGACCCCGATCAGCACGATCGGCTTGCCGGTGATGGCACGCATCGACAAGGCCGCCCCGCCGCGGGCATCACCGTCGACCCGGGTCAGCACGATCGCGGTGATGCCGGCGCGCTCGCCAAAGGCCTTGGCGACGTTGACCGCGTCCTGCCCAGTCATCGCATCGGCGACGAGCAAGGTCTCGTGCGGGTTGGCGGCCGCCCGCACCGCCGCGACTTCGAGCATCAGCTCCTCGTTGACATGGAGCCGGCCGGCGGTGTCGAGGAGGACGACGTCGTAGCCTTCGGTACGCCCGGTCAGCAACGCCCGCTGGGTGATCGCGACCGGCCTTTCGTCCGACACGATCGGCAGGCTCGCCACGCCGATCTGGCGGCCGAGCACCGCGAGCTGCTCCTGTGCGGCCGGCCGCTGCACGTCGAGCGAGGCAAGCAACACCTTCTTGCGCTGGCGCTGCTTGAGCCGCAGCGCGATCTTGGCTGCGGTCGTGGTCTTGCCCGAGCCTTGCAGCCCGACCAGCACGATCACGACCGGGGCCGGCGCATTCAGATCGATCCCGTCCGCGCGGGCCGCATCGGGAGGTCCGATTGGGCCGCCGCCGAGCACCTCGACGAGGTGATCGTGGACGATCTTGACCACCATCTGCGCTGGTGTGACCGAGCGCAGCACCTCTTGCCCGAGCGCCTTTTCGCGGACCGCGGCGACAAAATCCCGGACCACCGGGAGCGCCACATCGGCCTCGAGCAAGGCGATCCGGATCTCCCGCAAGGCGGTCCCGACATCATCCTCGCTCAGCGCACCGTGCCGGCGCAGCCGGTCGAAGACATCGCCGAGGCGCTCACTCAGGCTGTCAAACATTCCGATCCTCAAAACCCACTGACGCGACGAAAAGCGCCAGTGCGCGAAACTCGCGGACTGGCGGCGCCCGGGAAACAACCCGATCGGCCGAAGCTAGTCCCGACCCCTTCCGCTGTCAATTGCAGGGAGGCGACGGGTGCGGATTCCTCCCTGCAACTCCCGTGCGTGAGCGAGGAATCTGCAATCTCCGCTCGAAGGTTCTCCGATAACACTTTTATATCAAAGCATTATCGGTTTCGACCAGCAGCTCCTGAGGGAGAGAGCAGGGAGCAAAGGAGCACGCCGCTACCCACTCCCCACTCTCGCAGAAGAGTACGCTCGGAGTTGGGCAATCTGATGGCGGATGCCCGAAGCAGCCTTGCCGATCTTGTCGATCGACCAGACCCGCTTCGGGTTGTCCGGGTAATAGATGAACCCGCCCGAGAACACCTCGTTGCGGTTGCCGGACGGATCGAAGAAATAGATCGTCTGGCCGCGCGTGATGCCGTGGCGCGTCGGGCCGATATCGAGCGGAATATCGTAACGCGCAATGGTGTCGGCGGCCTGGCCGACCTCGTGCCAGGAATCCAGCAAGAACGCGACATGATGAAACTTGCCGGGCTCAGCGCGCCCGATGAAAGCGACGTCGTGCGCCTTGTTCGAGCAGCTGAGGAACGCCGCGGCTGTCCCCTCCGGTGTCTCCGCCGCTTCGGCCAGTGAAAAGTCGAGCACCTCGGTGAAGAACTCGACGACGCCGTCGATGTTCGGACCGTGCAGATTGCAGCGATCGAACCGGGTGACCCGCTGCGGCTCGTCGCGCCATCGATAAGGCAGAGATTATGAACGTGTTTACCGCGATTCTAGGCCAGAATACAATACCTTGCGTTCATCACCGCATCAGGCTGAACCGGATCTTCACCGAGATCTCGATCTGGGCGGCCGTCATGCCGGCGGGGAAGGGCGGCAGCTGCGCCCCGCGCATCATCTGATCGATGCCGGCATCGAGATCGGCGTATCCGGTGCTGGTGAGCAAGGTGTAATCGAGCAGGCGGCCAAAGCGATCGACCCGGAAGCTCAGCCCGACGCTCCCCTCTTCGCCACGTTGACGCGCGGAGTCGGGATAGTATTTGTGCGCTTCCAACCAGGCGCTGATCATTGTCTGGTAATTCGCAGTCAGATTCGGTCCCGGGACTGTTGCAGGCAGCGCGGCGGCCGCTGCCGATTGCCCCGCCGAGTATTGCGACACTGCGGGCGCGGCCTGGGGCGCTTGGGCGAGCCGGCTCGGTACTGGGGTCGGCGCAGAGGCAATTGCTCGCGGCTGCGGCTGGCGCACGACCGTTTTCGGCGGCTGCCTGATGACAGGCTTCTGCGGTGGTGCCGGCACCGGCTCGGTTTGATCGGGCGGGAGGATTTCCGGCAGCGGGGTAGGGGGCGGCTCGGCTGCTGTGACCACAGGCTCGGTTTCGGCAATCTCCTGTGGCGGTAACGCGGCGATCGCGGAAGGATCAGCCGGTCGGCTCGCCGCTTCGGGGGCGAGGACGGCCTGCGGTCGCGATAAAGACTGGCCCAAGACGACCTCGATACCGCCTTTGACCGTCGGCTCCGATGGACGGGGTTCGGCGACCAAAAGGACCAGCAGGGCCAATCCGATGGCATGGCCGGCGATCGAGAGGGTCAGGGGCAGCCTCATTCCGCCCATTGCGCCCTATTTCAACAACGAAACCGCGAGCTTCGAGGAGGTCGACAGCCGATCGACGCACCCTGCGATGTCGCCGCTCTTGTCGCGGCAGTGGATGACGTCGTTGACGAGAATGCTGCCGATCGTGCTGCACGGGGTTTCGGAGATGTCGAACACCTTGACGCTGGTCTTCGCCGGCCGCAGCGGCGCC
>DATEQL010000932.1:0-2709 GCA_035272665.1 Allostellaceae bacterium | reverse complement strand
GAGAAGGCGGGAACCGTCGAGACGTCAACCGCTTCTGCGGCCGATCGTTGCGCGGCAACTGAATTGACCGGATACTCACGGACGAGGGTCATCGATCGAAGGGGCGATCCCGTTAAATGAGCAGCAAGGATGAACTGAAACGTGCGGTTTGCGACGCGATCGACCGTCACGCCGACACGATCATCGATCTGGGTGAAACGATTCTGCGCAACCCCGAGACCGGCTTCAACGAGGTGAAGACGGCAGCTCTGGTCGCCCGGCATATGACCACTCTGGGGCTTGCGCCACGCACCGGCCTTGCCCTCACCGGGGTCAAGGGCCGGCTCGCCGGCCGCAGCCCGGGACCGCGGCTCGCCTTCGTCGGCGAGCTCGACAGTTTGCGCACCTCCGAGCATCCGCTTGCCGATCCGACCACCGGAGCGGCGCACAGCTGCGGCCACAACGCCCAGATCGCCGGGATGCTCGGCGCGGCGATCGGGCTCAGCGACACGAACTCAGCAGACCATCTCGCCGGCGAGATCATCTTTTTCGCCGTGCCGGCCGAGGAGTTCATCGACGTCGAGGAGCGGATGGCGCGCGTCGCCAGGGGCGAGATCGAGTTCATGCTCGGCAAGCCCGAGCTGGTCGCCAAAGGCCATTTCGACGACGTCGACATGGCGATGATGATCCATACCGGCTCGCGCGACGGTTCGAAGACGCGGTCCATCCTCGCCGAGTCCTCGAACGGGGCGCTGGTCAAGCAGATCCGCTTTCTCGGCAAGGCGGCGCATGCCGGCAGCCTGCCGCAGCTCGGGATCAACGCGCTGAACGCGGCTGTCATCGCGATGAACGCCATCGCCGCGCATCGCGAGACCTTCTGGGAGAAGGATACGATCCGTATCCACCCGATCATCACCAAAGGCGGCGACGCGGTCAGTGTGGTGCCGGCCGAGGTGACGATGGAGACTTTCGTCCGAGGCGGCTCGCTCGAGGCGATCCTCGACGCCAACCGCAAAGTCGATCGTTGCCTGCGCGCCGGAGCGATGGCGATCGGCGCCGAGGTCGAGATCCACACGATCCCCGGCTATCTGCCGCAGCGCAACGACAAGCGCATGGGCCGGATCTTCGGCGAGAACATCGAGGCGCTGTTCGGACCGGGCGAGTTCCACATCGGCGGCCATCGCACCGGATCGACCGACATGGGCGATCTCGCGCACATGATGCCGGTGATCCACCCTTACGTCGTCGCTGCCGAGGGCAAGGCGCACGGTGCCGATTGGCGGATCAACGAGCCGCAGCACGGCTATCTGACCCCAGCCAAGCTATTGGCGATGACTGCCATCGACCTGCTCTACGGCGATGCTGCGCCGGCAAAGGAAATCCTAGCTGACTTTCAGCCGGCGATGACGAAGGAGGCCTATCTGGCCTTTCAACGCGGCCTCTTCAAAAAGGAACGCTACGCCTATATCGAGGCGTGAGCCGCACACGATGAGGATAGACCGCGGCGGGCCGGGATCGACGCCCGCAGGCTATCCGGAAGCCGTCGCTAGGTGTCGGAAAAGTTTACACTCGTCGGCCTTGCAGGGTATCGAGCGCCGCTCGCGCGCCCGACCGATATCGGCTCCTCGTAACTGATTGGAATGACCATGCATTTCGGGTCGTGGTCGTGGGATAGCTGGGCGCGAAAGCGAGCTCTGATGTGAACCGCTCGCGTGAAGCGTCGCGCGCAACCGTCGGAAAAGTTTACACTCCGATTGTCCGAAGGCGCTAACCTATTGAAACGCCTCTGTGGCATAGAAATTGCGTCTTGAATAGCGTCTGCAGCAAAAGGAGGACCTGGCGTGACACACATCGCATCAATTTCCCTGGCTGCGCTGACGGTGCTCATCGCCTTGTCCAGCAATGCATTCGCGGGGCCCGCTCCGGTCCCGGAGCCCGGTACGCTGGCGCTGCTCGCGGTGGGTGTTGGCGCTCTCGCGGCCATCAAGATTTTGCGCGGAAGGGGCCGGCGCCTTTTCGCTGGTCGCTCACCCGTGCTTTCTTCGAGTGAACCGCCGGCGGAAAGAGAGAACCTCGCGTGACCCACCTTGCATCGATGCTGCTGACGGCGCTGGCGATGTTGGCGCTCTGGCGGCCGTAAAATATTTCGGAAGGAAGTAAGGAAGTAGGCGCCTTTTGCACAGCAGCCAATCAACGCGGCTGCCGGCGTTTTGGATCTACTGAGCAATGGCGCTCCGGTGTTTGGCGCGTTCTTGTTGGCCGCCGCCATCGAGATTGCTCGTCCTTGGCGTCCGGCATCGACATTGGCGGCGGTTCGGTGGTTGAGCAGCCTCGCCCTGTTGGCGCTGACCACCGGCGTCGACTACCTGGCGGCGCCGATCGTCGCGATTGGTGCATCTCGAGGGATTGAATCCGGGCTGTCGCTATGGCTGCAGCTGGCGGTCGGGATTCCAGCTCTCGATGCCCTCAGCTACGCGCTGCACCGGGCCCTCCATGCGAGCCCTTTCCTGTGGCGATTGCACGCCCTGCACCACGCCGACCCCGAGCTCGATGTGGCCACGACCTTGAGGCACCACCCAGGCGAAGCCTTGTTCATGGCGCTCGGCATTGGCGGGCTCGGCAGCGCGGTTGGATTGTCGCCGCTCGTCGTGGGGCTCTACGGATCCCTCAACCTTGCCGTCCAACTGTTCAGCCACGCCAATATCGGCTTGCCGAGGGGGCTCGCGACCG
>DATEQL010000931.1:0-2089 GCA_035272665.1 Allostellaceae bacterium | reverse complement strand
CTCTCGCTACGGAGACATCCTCCCGGCTGAGGGACATCTGCTGGACCTTCTCGAGCCGGAGGATGTCGTGCCGGCCTGGAAGCGCTGGTCGCCGATCCTGCTTCGTCCCGAAGGCCTTTATGGCACCCGCCCTGCTGAAGGCGGCAACAAAGCCGCTAAGCTCAAAGCCATCCGAGACGCGCTGCGCACTGCAAAGCGGGTCTGGCTCGCCACCGATTGCGATCGCGAGGGGCAGCTCATCGGTCAGGAAATTCTCGAGCATTACAATTACCGCGGCCAGGTCATGCGGGTGTTATTTACCGCGCAGGATTCTCAGACGATCCGCGACGCATTCGGCCGGGCGAAGCCAAATGCCGAATATGCTCCGCTTTACGCCGCCGCCGTCGCGCGCCGACAAGCCGACCAGATCTACAACCTGTCGCTAACGCGAACAGCGACCGTCATTCTTGGTCGCGGTGCGCGGGGGGTTATAGGAGTCGGCCGGGTCAAGACGCCAACTTTGGCGATTGTTTGCAAGCGCGAGCTCGAAATCCGTAATTTCGTGCCGCAGGCGTATTTTGAAGTTTTCGCCACCGCGACCGTTGCCGGCGGTCAATTCCAAATGCGGCACGCGCCGCAGGAGCGAATTGTCCGGCGGGAGGACGCCCGGGCGGTCGTCGAAGCGGCCCAGGACTTCGAGGGCGCGCTTGGCGTGCGTGTTGAAGAGAAGCGGCAAGGGCCGCCAAAGCTCCACGATCTGCCCTCGCTCCAGAAATTGTGCAGCTCGCGCTTCGGTTGGCCGGCCAGCAAGACGCTGGAAGTCGCTCAGGAACTCTATGACGGCCAGGGCAAGAAGATCATCACCTATCCCCGCGCCGAGGTGCGTTATCTCCCGGAGAGCTTGATATCGGATGTTCCGAAGATCGTCGCCGGCCTGCAGGCGGGCAAGTCGTTCAGCGCAATCCCGGTGCCCGATCCCCCGATTATCAGAAAGGGAGCAACCGGCAGTTTCCATGACAAGGGACTTGAGGGCGCCAGCCATCACGCCGTCATTCCGAACGTCAACACGGTCGACAACCTGCGGGAGGTCTGGCCGCGTCTTTCGATCGACGAGAAGAAACTGTTCGACGTCATCGCACGGGCTTATCTGGCCGCCGTGATGCCCGACTTCCGTTACCGTCAGACGACCGCAACGCTCGACGTCCGGGGCTTCCCTTTTCGCGCCGCTGGTCGCCAGCCCATCGATCTTGGCTGGCGCGCAGCATTCCCGGAGTGGCAACCCGCCGACGAAAAAGGCGATGAAGCGCAATTGCTGCCAGCACTGCGCAACGGCGAGATCACGAAGCTGGAAAACCCTACCATTGAGGACAAAGAGACGCGGCCCCCGCCGCGATACAATGAAGGAACCCTGATCGAGGCGATGCGGAACGCCTGGCGTTTCGTAGACGATGAGGTGCTGCGGGAGCGACTGAAGGAAGCCAAAGGGATCGGCACTCCTGCCACCCGCGCCGAGATTATTGGCGGACTCAAGAAACAGGCGTTCCTCATTGCCCAGGGAAAGAACATCGTGCCCACCGAGACTGGGCTGTCGCTATTCGGGGTTCTTCAACAAGCGGATCCCTCGCTGGTCGACCCCGGGTTAACCGCGCAACTCGAATGCCTCCTCGACGAGGTCGTGATCGGCAAGCAGCAGATGATCGGCGCGATTGATGCGGTGTGCGACGTCGCTCAGCGAATTATCGGCAAGCTCCAGGGAGGCGCCGCCATCGGAGGACCGCCGTTGCTCGGCGCCGCCATCGCCGGCGACGCGAGATCACGGCCACCAACGCCAGCGATGAAACGCTTTGCTGACAGCATCGCCCGGGAGAAACGCGTTAAGCCTCCACCAGGCTATGCGACAGCGGGATCGATCTGCCGCGCGTTCCTCAATCAGCACGCGCCCAAGAAAGCCGACACTGGAATACCTGGGGCGTCTGGCTCCAAGCCTGCAAGTCCTGCGCAGATGGTATTCGCCGAGAAGCTTGCACACGAGAAAGGCATCGTTATTCCCGACGAGGCCAAGGCCAGCTCGGCTGCCATGTCGACGTGGATCGACTCCAATCCGGTCAAG
>DATEQL010000930.1:0-4230 GCA_035272665.1 Allostellaceae bacterium | reverse complement strand
CTCGATCGCGGCAGGAACATCGATCCGCCCCATTTGCAGAAACGGAGCCATCGCAACGGTCTGCTCGATCGGGTTTGTGTGCACCGGAAAGATCTGCCGATACGCGTTGCGCAGGAAGTTCCGTCCGACCCGGCTCGTTCCGATCTTCGTCCGTTGCGGCGACGGCTGATATTTGACCGTGTCGAGGTATGCGGCGCTTCGCAACACATTGTGATCTTCGAGATCGTACATCGCGAGGTATTTCGGGCCTCCCCTGAGCGCCGTATAGCGGCCGGCGCTGAGAAAGCCCGGGACCTCGAGCAACCGCGATATATGCTCCTCGTCGTACCAGCGATTGAACTCGGCCTCGAACTCGGCATCGACATCGCTCCACACCATCAGCAATCCGGTCCCCCGGGTTTTACTCATTGTTGTTTTGCTCATTGTCGTCTCCTTAAGTGCAATACGGCCGTTACCCTCGTGTCGGTCTCATCGTGCCCGACCCGATAACAGTCTCAATCGGCGGGCGCTGGCGCAACAGACTGATCCCTACCCACAAAGCGGGAATGGTGCAAAGGGCCCAGCCGGCGCCGTAGCCGCCGGTCAGGCGAAGCAGCAGAGAGAAGGCAAATGGGCCCAACAGCGCGCCGATTTGACCAAACGACAGGACGCCGCCGGTCACCGTACCGGCGTTGCCGGCGGGTGCCAGGCGGGCGGTCTCGGACAGCAGAATGCCGTGCCACGACATCGCCGTGGCGCTCAGCACCGCACCCACCAGACCCATGGCGACGACGGGCCAAGCCGCGGTGAACAGACCGGTCAGGGCGACGCTGCCCGCCATGCCCAGAGCGAGGCCAGCCATCACACGACGGGGTGCCACGTGGAAACTGCCGACCCAGCCCCACAGGACCCGGCACGGCACGGCGACGGCAACAACGACGGAGAACAGAAAGCCCGCCGCGGCCAGCTCGTAGCCGAGGGCTACGAGGTAGGTGACGAAATAGGCCGTGAACACCGATTGGACGCCATTGAACGCGAAGCAGGCGAAGGATAGACCGCGAAGGTCGCGGGCCTTCAGCACGGCGGCAATGGTGGTGCGAAAATCAGACAGCCGGAAGCGCCGCGAGGGCACGCGGTCGTCATCGAACCGGGCCCGCAACGGCTGCAGCATCACCGCGAACACCACGCAAGCCACCGCCGTCAACAGCACCGTGCCACGCCATCCCAGAGCGGCCGCCATCGCCGGGCCTAAAAAGCCACAGATCAGCAAGCCCGCGGGTACAGCGGTCTGCTTGATCGAAAACACCAGTGGCGCCAGGCGGGGAGGCGAAACCCGGTAAAGCAGTTGCGAGCTGCTCGGGGTCGAGACGGCTGCACCACCGCCGCCGATGATCGCCGAGGCGCCGAATCCGAGTAGCCAGCCCTCAGCCGCCACCGCCATGCCGCCACCCAGAAGCACCAGCGCGACCTGGCTCATCCGTAGCGCACCGTACCTGACGATGAAGCTGCCGCAACCCATTTGCACGACCAGCGAGGCGGCGGCGGAGACGCCGTAATAGACGCCGACCCAGGCGGGACCGGCGTGGAGCTCGGCGATGACCAGCGGTGCCAGCACTGCGGGAAGCACCTTGCCGACCGACGCGAACATTTGTTGCAGAAACATCGCCGCGAGGGCGATTAACATACGGTACAAACCAGTGTTCCGTTGCTGAAATCAGTGTACGGGATTGATAGCGCAGCCAATCACCTCACCCCGCCTGCGGGGAGAGGGAGTATCGCGCGTCACTGATCTGCAAATGCTCTCCCCCGGACATTCGCCAATTTATTCTGCGACGGCTACTTTTGCTGCCGGCCGACGGCCGGCCAGATATCGCACGCCGTCAGCCTCGGTATGTTCTTCGTGCATCGTTCCTGCCGGGACGCTACAGGTGTCGCCCGGGCGGTAGGTGCAGCGATCGACACTAAGGACAAGCGTGATAGATCCCTGCAGCACAAACAGCCGCGCGTCAAATTCGTGCGCGTGAGAACCACGATGCACGTTAGGTTCGATTTCACCCTCGCGAAGCTCATAGCCTTCGCGCCGAAGGTCGGCTTCAAACTCGGCTCGGTTCATCGCTATCGGCCTTTCTCGATGTGGGACAATCCCGCTCCCCGCTGCACGATGAATCAACTGACCCGCGAAGTCGAGTAGCTGGTTTGAGCAGGTGTTGAGCGGCGCCAAACTCGCGCCTCTCCTTTGGCCAGCCCGAATCAACGGGTTAGGACTTGCCGATATGAACAAAAGTGCGCAAAACCGCCGTCTCGGTTACGCCCGCAAGTGGTGGACCATCGACAACCCCGATGGTCGCCGGGCATCGCGAGACGGTTGATCGTCACCGGCGCGCGGTTGGACAGGCCGGGAACCCTCACACATAGGCGACCAAAAGGAGGAAGACATGACGTTCATCGCGTCGAATGGCCTCATTGAGGCGGGCACTAGCAAGACCATCGCTGCCGGCAGCATGAATGTGCACTACCACGATTTGGGCGAGGGCGAGCCGGTGCTGTTCCTCCATTCGTACGGTCCCGGCACCACCGCGTGGATCACGTTTTACAAGACGGTCGGCGCCCTGTCGCAGCACTTTCGCTGCATCCTGATGGACCTGCCGAACTTCAGCAAGACGGGCCCCATCGCCTACCGCGAGGGGGTGCACGCCGTCCAGGCGCGGACCGCGGTCGCCTTGCTCGACGCCCTCGGCATCCAGCGGGCATACTGGGTCGGTACCTCGCAGGGCGGCCAGTCGGCGATGGTGGCGGCCATCACCTACCCCGAGCGGGTCCGCAAGTTCGTGATGGGCGGCTCGCACATCGGCACCGGCGGCGATCGCTACCTGATGGCCAATCGTCCCTCGGAGGGCAGCCGGGCCACCCGCCAGGCCCTGGACGACCCGAGCCGCGAGAACATCCGTCGCTACCTCCTCGTGCACATCGACGACGAGAGCCTGGTGACCGACGAGCTGGTGGACTACATCCACCGGGCGCACACCTGGTCACCAGAGTTCATTGAGGCGCGCCGGCAATCGGTGAGCCTGCCGCACGACTACACGCCCGAGCTGCCCGGCATCCAGGCGCCCGTCCTCTTGATCCACGGGCGATACGACCGGATGGTGCCGTTCGAGGTCAGCATCGCGATCCTGAACCACATCGCCGACTCGCGCCTCGTGGTTCTCAACAACTGCGGGCACTGGCCGCCCTTCGAAAAGCCGGCCGAATGGGCCGCGCAGGTATTCGCGTTCCTGCGGGGCTACTGAGAGGAACGGCCGGGAGCAAAACCCAATCGGCTCGTCCGCTCGGCGGAGAGTTGACCATCCCGAGATGCGCCGTGGATATCGCCGTCGCGCCACAAGTGGCCGCAACGGGCCGGGCTTGCGGTCGAGCAGAGATGACAGCACCATTGCGCTCAGCGACCGCGCCACAAGATCGGGGGCGCGCCGCCCAGGAAGGGCATGCAAGGCAGCTGGCCGCGCGGGTTGGCGGAGCTTCCCCCCCCGAAGCGCGCGCGTCGCGAAACGAGATCAGGAGCAAGCGATTGATTTCCCGCGATTCCGGTTTTGGAAAACAGCGGGTAATAGGAGCGGTCAGGCGGCTCGGTAACGGCTTCAGGCACAGGCAGGGCTCCCAGCGCAAGGGCCCTCTCATATACGTTCATGATGTGTTCACGTCAAGGTTCGTCGGCTGAAGGCGGCGCGCCAGGACCGGCAGGGCACCGGCGGCGATTGCTACCTGATGGCGACCCGCTCGGGGTAGGTGATGGTTGCGATAGATGCGGATCGAAACGCTCACAAAGCCCTCCCCCATCAAGGGCGATGACCCGGGTCCGTTATAGGGCGGCGCTGGCGATCTTTCGGAGGATTTTGCCGGCCGCATCCTGCCGTTCGATACAGAAGCCGCGGTTGTCTATGCGGATATTTTCGCGGCACGCCGCGGCGCCGGACGCTCGGCGGCCGACCTGAGGATCGCGTCGATCGCCCGCGTGCGCGGCGAGAGTGTGGTTACGCGCGACGCCGCCGGATTCGTGGGTTGCGGCCTCACCCTGATCGACATCCAAGCGCCCGTCCTGCTGAACTAGGGGGGGGCCGGCCCTACGACCGGATGGTGCCCTTCTAGGTCAGCATCGCGATCCTCAAACTCATCGCCGACTCGCCGGGTGATGCGCCGCGGATGTCACCCCGAGCCGGACGCAGCCGTCCCGGCGACTGTGATTTAACCGCC
>DATEQL010000929.1:0-2516 GCA_035272665.1 Allostellaceae bacterium | reverse complement strand
GATCTGATAGGCGCCGGAATCGGTCTTGACACCGACCACCACGAGCGGCGGGGCGAACGCGGTCTGCGTGACCCAATTGACCGTGGCGGCAGCGACGTTGCCTTTGCCGTCATCGGCGGTCAGCACATAGATCCCGTAGGGAATCATTCTGAGTGCCGTCTTCTTGGCGTCCTGGTCCATTTTCCGTCCTCCTTGTTCGGGTTCGCCCCGGCTAATCAAAACTGGGCCGATCATAGAAACCCGGCCGTCTCACGCCAAGCCACAGCGCGCGTAGAACCGTACGGCGTTGTCCCAGAAGAGCTTGCGCTTGCGCTCGGGCGGCATGCTCCAGCCGAGCACCGTCGTCGCCGATTCCGGAAACCAGCTCTCGCCGTGCGGATAGTCCGAGGCGTACATCAGTACGTCCTCGCCGAGCAGGTCGATCACCGAATTGGTCAGGCGCTCGCCTTCCGGGATCTCGATGCTCTGAAAATAGCGGCCGCCGAGGACGTATTCGCTGGGCTTGTGCTCGAGCTCCGGGAGCGCCGCCTTGACGGTTTCGGCGTGCTCGTCGATGCGGGCCATCCAGAACGGCAGCCAGCCGTGCCCGGCTTCGAGCGTGCCGATGCGCAAGCTCGGATAGCGGTCCATGACGCCGCTGCCGATCAGCGCCGCCATGTTCCGCATGCCGCACCAGGGATGTGCGGCCGAGCGTTGCAAAAATAAATTATCCCAGGTGTCCTCGCCGCCCGGCGCATAGGGCGGCATGACCGTGAAGGTGTGTAACACGACCGAGAGATCGTGCTCGGCCGCTGCCGCCCAGATCGGCTCGAGATCGGGGTGGTCGAGCGGCATGCCGGCCGGCGCGTACGCCATCACCGCCCAGGCCCAGCGCGAATGCGCCCAACGGCGGATTTCGGCGAGGCTTCCCTCGATGTCGCGCGCCGAAACCAGGATGATGCCGCCGAGCCGCTCGGGAAAGGCGCCGCAGTAGTCCGACATCCAGCGGTGGTAGGCGCGGTACATTGCCATTTCGAGGGCGACGTCGTCGCTCGCAGTCCAGGTGCCGAACCAGCCGGAGGGCAGGGTCAGGTTCACGTCCACCCCTTCGCGATCCATGTCGGCGATCCGCTCGGCCGGGTCGTCGTCGACCCGCGGCGAGGGCCGTGCGCGGTTGGCGCCGGTGAAGGCGGCCATGTAGCGGGCCGGCCCGGTGTCGGCGGCGGCGCTGCCGAGGCGGCGCCGGTAGCTGCGTCCGCCCTTCGTGTAGGTGATCCGGCCGGTCCGCGGATTGGTGTCCTTCCATTCCTCCCAATCGCCCAGCCGGGCCTTCTCGGCTGAGGCCAGGTAATGGTCGAGAACGTTCATCGAGGGCCCGACATGCGTGTCGGAGTCGAAGATCCTGAAACCATCGCGTGCCATCTCAGTACCTCCTCCGTAAGAACCTGACTCCTTGTCGTCGTTCCCGCGACAGCGGGAATCCAGGGCGGCAAGGTCATTGGTGGCCAACGCATAGCCGATTAGCGAAGGAAGCAACACCGCGTTTTCGCCGAGGCGTTCGACAATTGCCGTTTTAGACGTCACGTTCACCCCTATTGCATTCAGCGGACAAGACGGATTAGGCAGCGAATTCGCATCGAGCGCCTTGAGCAGATCAATCATCGAACAGCAATGCCCTAAAGGGATGCTGATATCGGCGATGATCGTGCAGCTGGTTGATAACAATCGACTCGCTAAGGCTGATGGCTCAAGAGATTGCTCCGCCCTTTGATCGCGGAGAACTCAGTGGAGATCAGACGAGGTTTGGCCGCAGCGCGCTCGGCCGGCAACGGGTCGGCGGTCGTTGCGGCCGTCAGCAGAGGTGCCGTTCGAACCACTCGGTTGCCAAAGCACCGGGCTCCTCGAAGAGATGCGTCGCGTCGAGTCTTTCTGGTATTGCCAATCGACCTCGCCGTTCGAGGTGACATACCCCTCAAGGCGTCGCCGTTGCGGAGCATTCAACCTTGATTGGCAAATTGGATCGAAAGAACGAACCATGGCGGTGGGGGCTCCTTTGCCCGAGTGTCCAGCGGGCCGTACCCCAATCGACGCCCGGCGAGTTGCTTGCGCCTGGCGCAACTAGGCGAAGACAAACCCGTAGACGAATAGGAACTGAGACCGCCGAGAAGACGTGCAGCGATTTAATCTAAGTTAAAGCATTTGTTAAAGAGCGGTGGCAATGCGACAGCCATAGTCGGCGAACACACGGGAGAGCGCCATGGAATGTCCGCATAGGCTTCGGCGATTGGCTGCGTGGTATCGGGATTTCGCCGAACGGGCCGGTAATCCGGCAATCTGGGAAGCCCGTTTGATGACCGCAAAGCGTCTGGATCAGCAGGCCGATCGGTTGGAGGCGGGTTCGGTTTCAGACCCAGATGGACCGGCGCCATCAGGGATCGAAGGTATCGAGGGTACCCAGAGCCGACCATGACGAGCTCTGCGCAAATGCCGATCTCTTCCCGAGCTCCGCACCCAAACATTTTTGGCGATGAGTGGGC
>DATEQL010000928.1:0-5338 GCA_035272665.1 Allostellaceae bacterium | reverse complement strand
GTAATTTCGCCCGATTTTCCGAGCGATTTCGACACGGCCGAGTCCGCAACGCGGATACCGAAGAAGTCTCGCGCCGGCAACCCTGCTGCCCGTGCTAGCCCAACATACAGCGAGTTGATGTCGGCGCATTTGCCGCCCATGTCGCCGCTCTCCAGCATAAACGCGATGTTGCCGAGACCGCAGCCACGCGTCTCGGCACGCCGGAACGTGTTGTCAACAATCCAGTCATAGATCGCCCGGGCCTTGTCGAGCGCCGCAGTGCGAGAGCCAACAATCTCGCGCGATTTGGCCAGCACAATTCCGTCGGTGGGCGAACTGGGTGTCGGGCGCAAATACTCAGCCAGCTCGTTAGGCGAAGCGCCAGGAGAGTACCCGGCGCGGTCGCGCGTCGCGACGCGCGCGGTGATCTCGATCTTGCGCGGCATTGCTGGATCCAACCAAGCGGCCGAGATGATCGGTGCCCGAGATGTGGGCTCCCACAGTAAAGATGCCGCGGCAGGCGACCGCCAGCTCATTTCGAGAACCTTTTGATAGTCCAGGGCGTCCTGCGGCACCGGAATCCAGACCCGCACCGGAGTCTTCTGGCTCTGAAGTGTCACTTGGTGGGTGATCTCGAACTGGCGCCATCCCGGCGGGGCCGCAGGCGCGCTTTTTCCGAGGGCAGCCAAAGTGCCCGTGGCGGCGAGAGTCTTGAGGAAGTCGCGTCGTAAAATCAGCACAGGCTCTCCTATGTCCAGCGCGACTCAGCAACACGCTGCACCGAGAATAAGGCGCGCTCAACCCGCTGTCACGCCGGAGCACAACGACTCGGTGTCCGGCACGGTGGCCGGTAAGGGGCATAACCGGCGGGTCTCATCCGAGCGGCGCGAGCCATCGTAGGCGGCGCCAAAGCTATCATGCGGGCCAAAACCGGTCGAGCCGCCGACCAGGTTCTACCTCTCCATCAACCGGGGCACGGCAGGTAAGCTCGGCCTGCCTATACCGCCAAGTCTCCTCACCCAGGCCGATGACGTGATAGAATGAGTAATCGTGAAGGGAGGACCCGATGAGTGTCGAACTCAATCACACGATCATCCCGGCGAAGGACAAATGGGTCTCGGCCAAGTTCCTCGCCGATATCCTCGATCTCGAGGCGGGGCCGGAATGGGGCCATTTCGTCCCGGTGAAGACGGCGAACGGCGTGACCCTCGATTTCGATACGCGCGAAGAGTTTCGTCCGGGGCATTACGCGTTCCTTGTCAGCGACGCCGAGTTCGACGCGGCGTTCGCCCGCATCCGCGCTCAGGGCGTCCGGTATTACGCCGATCCGCGGCGCACCAAGCCCGGCGAGATCAATCATCTGCACGGCGGTCGCGGCGTCTATTTCGACGACCCCAACGGTCACGTGATGGAAATAATCACCCACCCCTACGGCGACCGGCCCGAGCAGATCTGATCGTCCGCGCGCTGGCGACGGCGCGCCGCCTGGGCGCGGCACCCGCTCGGGGGTGGCTGGCATGTCGATGTGGTCGATGTCGAGCGATGCGAGGGCATCGAGGATCGCCTTGATTATGGTCTGCGGCAAGCCGGCTTGGCCCGCGCCCTTGACGCCGAGGGGTTGACCGTCGTCGGTTGGTCGGCGAGCGTCACGTCGGCCGGCGAGCAGTCATCGGCGCGTGGCAGTGCGTAGTCAGAGCCGCTCAGCAGCTGGCCGGATCCCTCGGCGCAGGCTGTGCGTTCGAACAGCGCGTGCCCGATACCCAGGGAGGGAGCACACATGAAGAAGTTCGCGGGTAGGATCGCGGTTGTCACCGGCGGCGGCTCGGGGATGGGGCGGGAGCTGGTGCGCCAGCTGGTTGCCGAGGCCTGCAATGTGTCGATCTGCGATCTTGCTGCCGAGGGGATGGCGGAAACCGTGCGGCTGTGCGAGGCGGCGGGGTTGCCGCAGGGCCTGCGCGTCACGACGCATATCGCCGACGTGTCCGCCTTCGCGCAGATGGAGCGCTTCCGCGCCGAGGTCGCCGACCGTCACGCCACCGACAGGATCCATCTGCTGTTCAACAATGCCGGTATCGGCGGCGGCAGCAGCCTGATCGTCAACAGCTGCGAGGAATGGGAGCGGACCTTCAACGTCTGCTGGGGCAGCGTCCACAACGGTACGCGCGCGTTCCTGCCGCTGCTGCTGAAGGCCGAGGAGGGCCACATTGTCAACACCAGCAGCGTTCAACGGCTTCTGGGCCTCGATCGGGCCGCACCTGCCGCAGACGGCCTATGCCGCGGCGAAATTTGCCGTAAAGGGTTTCACCGAGGCGCTGATCACCGATCTGCGGATCAACGCGCCGCACATCAAATGCTCGGTCGTCATGCCCGGCCATATCGGGACCTCGATCCCGCTCAACACCCGCAAGGTGCAGAGCGGCAATCAGGCGGATGCGATGGACGCGACGCAGCTGGCGCAGGCGCGGGCGCGCCTTGCCTCGATGGGCAGAGAACGCCTCAACCATGTCGGACGACGACATCCGGCAGCGGGTCGCCGAGCGCGAGCGCCGCTTCCGCGAGGAGGCGCCGATCAGCGCCGCCGAAGCGGCGACGATCATCCTCAACGGAGTCAAGGCCGACCAATGGCGCATTCTGGTCGGGCCAGACGCCCATAAGATCGATGAACTGGTCCGCCGGTCGCCCGAGCGCGCCTATGATGTCGATTTCTTCGAGCAGCTCGCGCGCGAGGCTGGCTGGCGGTTGCCGACCTGACATTGCCCCACGCTGCGCTTCACCACCGGCGGAGAGGTAGGCGAAGGGCCGTATCTGGATCGCCCCCGGAAAGCTTAGGGAGGTACACATGACCGAATTCGCTGGGAGGCACGAGCCCGAAATGGGGGGCCGGCAATGGCAACCGCTGGCTGAACGGCCCGCGTGTAGAACAGGAGGCCGGTGGCAATGAATCCGGGTCTGCGCGTCCTCGCAGCGGCGGGGGCGGCGTTTTTGGCGGCGATGACTGCGACTGGCGCGGCATGCGCGCAAAAGTCGGGCGGCCTATTGCGGTTGCACGCCCTCGATTCACCACCGAGCTTATCGATGCACGAGGAAGTCGATGCGAACCCAGCTCGGGCGGCGATGGGAATCTTCAATAACCTCGTCATGTTCGATCAGCACGCAAAACAAAACAGCATGCAATCGATCATTCCCGATCTGGCCACCGCCTGGTCCTGGAACGAGGAGGGCACTCAGCTGACTTTCCTATTGCGCGAAGGGGTCACGTGGCACGACGGGAGACCGTTCACCGCCAAGGACGTCAAATGCACGTGGGACCTGCTGACCGGCCAGTCAAGCGAAAAACTCCGCCTCAACCCGCGCAAATCGTGGTACCGTAATCTGAAGGAAGTGACCATCAACGGCGATTATGAGGCCAGTTTTCATTTGCAGCGACCTCAGCCGGCGTTTATCGCTCTCCTCGCTTCCGGCTTTTCGGTGGTTTATCCCTGCCACGTAGCACCGAACGAGATGCGTCAGCATCCGATCGGCACCGGCCCGTTCAAATTTGTCGAATTCAAGCCGAACGAACGGATTACACTGGCGCGCAACCCGAATTACTGGAAGCCTGGCCGGCCCTACCTGGATGGGGTCGAGCTTCCGATCATCCGCGAGGTGTCGACGGCCAATCTCGCCTTCATCGCCGGCAAGCTCGATTGGATCGCCACAACCATCCCACTACTGAAGGATGTCAGGAGGCAAGCGCCCGAAGCAATCTGCGAGGTGACCGCAGGCGGGATCAGCCGCAACCTGGTCATCAACCGGGATGCGCCGCCTTTCGACAACCCGGATATGCGGCGAGCGATGGCGCTGAGTTTGGACCGTAAGGCGTTCATCGACATCATCAGCGAAGGCCGGGGCGATATCGGCGGGGCCATGCAGCCGCTGCCCGAAGGGGTGTGGGGCATGCCGCTGGACATCCAGAGGACGCTGCCGGGCTATGACCCCGATGTGCAGAAGAACCGCTCCGAGGCCCGCGCGATCATGCAGAAGCTCGGCTACGGCCCCGACAACCGGCTGGCGATCAAAGTGTCGACGCGCAACATCCCGCCGTTTCGCGATCCGGCCGTTATCCTGATCGACCAGCTGAAGGATGTGTTTATCGAAGGCGAGCTCGAAATCGTCGAGACGGCCCTTTGGTACCCCAAAATGTATCGCAAAGACTACAAAATCGGCCTCAATCTCACTGGCGGTGGCGGCGACGATCCCGACCAGCAATTTTACGAGAGCTATGCCTGTGGTTCGCCGCGCAACTACACCGACTATTGCAATCCCGAACTCGAAAAGCTGTTCGACCGGCAATCGGCTGAAGCCGACGAGGGCAAGCGCAAGCGCCTGGTGTGGGAGATCGAGCGAAAACTGGCAGAGGATGGCGCCCGGCCGATCATCTTCTACAACCGCTTCGCATACTGTTGGCAGCCTCGGGTGAAAAATTGGACGATGATGGTCAACAGCATCATCAACAATTTTCGGCTGGAAGACGTCTGGTTGGACCAATAGCGGACCGTCGCTGGTCCGATTGTAACAGCAAATAAAGGCAGCTTCGGCTGCTGTACAGGCAGGAAACCGAGGATAAGGCGAGAGCTGGATGCATTCACGATGTCGGTTTGATGCAAGCGAAATACGCGCGACCCATTCGAAAGGGGCAGAAGAACGACTTCCGCGACGCGGGAAGCGATTACCGAGGGGATGCAGCGCCCGACAATGGCCTTCCTGTTGTAGTGCGGGGTCGCGGTGCGCCAGAGGCTGCGTTGCGCGCTGAGCTGCGATCCTTGCCCGACATTCCGCAGATCGACGATCTTTCGCTCCGCGACCACCTCGTCGCGCAGCACGCCGCGCGTCCGGGGTGG
Source organism: Allostellaceae bacterium (assembly GCA_035272665.1). Lineage (GTDB taxonomy): Bacteria > Pseudomonadota > Alphaproteobacteria > ATCC43930 > CGMCC-115725 > AP-15. The sequence goes on along the minus strand of DATEQL010000928.1, from coordinate 479 downwards.
CGCGAGCAGTTCAGCTTGGACGCCTCGAACGTAGTCAGGCCTGGAGGGTGAGGCGTGCAGTACCCTAGCTATGTCTTCGCAGAGACGCTCAGGGACGGCACCGCGGTGACGGTACGCGCGGCCGGTGCCAACGACGGATCGAAGATCCGCCGCGCCTTCCTCAATCTCGAGCGGGACTCGGTCTACACGCGGTTCTTTGGTTATAAGGCCGATGTCAGTGACGCCGAACTCGGTCGGATCACGGGGGCAGATTTCGAGCGGGCGGTCGCGCTGCTGGTAACCATCGGCGCGGGCGAGGACGAGGTCGTCATCGGCGGGGCGAGCTATTTTGTCAGCGACTCCGTCGCCGCCGCGGGGCGCAGCGCCGAACTGGCCTTCACCGTCGAAGAGGACTTCCAGAGCCGCGGGATCGGCAGCCTGCTGATGCGTCATATCATCGCCATCGCCCGGGTGAAGGGCCTGGATCGGCTAGAGGCCGA